>NZ_JBQKJL010000004.1:0-196137 GCF_052117285.1 Lawsonibacter sp. LCP25S3_E2 | reverse complement strand
GGTGATTACTGTCAGACCATTTACTCTCCCATTCTAACAGCTTCAGCTTTGAGATGGAAAAAGACGCGGCTGGCTGCCGCGCCTTAAACCGTAACTATATTGTAGGAGGTGAATGCGGGATTACAGCTTTGCAGCGGAAGGTTCCGTTTGGAATTTGGAAAAGGTGGGGCGCTGGGCGCCCTGTTGCTTTGCTGCAGAGACTTTTTCAGTTCCAGATTGAGACACCTGTGTTAGGAGGGAATTTGAAATGGAAAATAGTGTGAAATCCAATGCGAAAAGTGGATCCAATATTTTGAAGTTTATTGTGCTCAACCTCATCGGTATCTTTATGTTCTTTGTAACTATAAAGATCGGCGAGACCAGTTCCATCCCTGTGGACCATGTGGTGACTGCCATCCGTAAAATTCCTTATTTTGATTTGGTCTATGGTGCGGTCATTGTGGTAGTGGGTGCAGTGCTGCCCTTTATCCGCAAGACCTGGAACAAGGATAAGGTCACCATGGTTTTCTCCTTTTTAAAGCTGTTGGCAATTCCGTTCTTAATCGTGTGGCTGACCAAAACCGGGCCTGCCCGTTGGTTTGACAGCGACATGATGCCGTTTATCTATAATAAGGTCGTTCTTCCTGTTACCTCTCTGGTACCTGTGGGCGCTGTGTTCCTGGCGTTCCTCATTAACTACGGCCTGATGGAGTTTATCGGCGTGTTTATGAAGCCGGTTATGCGCCCCATTTGGAAAACTCCCGGCCGCTCCGCTGTTGACGCGGTAGCCTCTTTCGTGGGCAGTTATTCTGTGGGCCTGCTGATCACCAACCGGGTGTACAAGGAGGGCTTTTATTCCACCAAGGAGGCAGCGATTATTGCCACCGGTTTTTCCACCGTGTCTGCCACCTTCATGATCGTGGTGGCCCGTACGCTGGGGCTGCTGGATCACTGGAATGTCTACTTCTGGTCCACTCTGATCATCACCTTCATCGTCACTGCTTTGACTACCCGTATTTATCCCCTGAGCAAGAAGCCTGATACCGGCTACAATGGCATGACGGTGGTTCCTGAGCCCATTCCTGAGAAAGGCAAGCTGTTCTCCACCGCTCTGGACGAGGGTCTGGAAGCCTGCTCCAAGGCTCCTGGTATTGTGGAAGGCGTCGTGAAGAACTTTATCGATGGTCTGAACATGGCTCTGGGCATTGGTCCTTCCCTTATGTCCATTGGCTTCCTGGGCCTGCTGCTGGCGGAGTACACCCCTGTGTTTGATATCATCGGCTACATCTTTGTTCCCTTTGCCATGCTCCTGGGCTTTGGCTCCGAGGCCGTGATGATGGGCAAGAGCTGCGCCATCAGCCTGGCGGAGATGTTTCTGCCCGCCAACATTGTGGCCAATGGTTCTCCCATGTCTCAGTATGTGACCGCCATTGTGTGCGTGTCCGAGATCCTGTTCTTCTCCGCCTCCATCCCCTGTGTGCTGGGCACTGACATTGACATCTCCCTGAAGGATATCCTCATTGTCTGGGTGGAACGCATTATCCTCTCTCTGATTCTGGCCGCCCTGGTGGTCCGGTTCCTGTTCCCCCTGATGGGTGTGCCCCTGTAAGAAATAGTTTCTCCCAATAAAAGGGCCGGGACAACAAGTCCCGGCCCTTTTATTTTGGAACACAATAAAAAGACACCCCCGGCGTAGCCGGGAGTGTCCGATGAGTGTAGCTTTACTGAACGGAAACGAAGCTCATACCCGTGCTCTGGGTAAGCGTAATGCCGTCCGTGGCCTCGTTGATCACATTCTCATAGTCCTGGTCCATGAGCCCATCGGCTGCAGACTGCTTCCAGATGGGATCGTTGGAGGAGACAAAGTACATAATGTGCCAACCCTTGGTGGAACTGCCGGTGTTTTGAACAATACCGGTGTCGCCAGGCTGACGGCTGGGATCCAGAGCCCAGTTGGCAAAGGTGTCCACATAGCCGGAGGTGGTGGAGACGTTGGAGATAAGACCGCCGTTAGAAGCAGAGCCAGCGTCAGCGCTGTTCTCCTCAGCCAGAGTGGCGAAGGAGTCTTCGGTGGCCTCACCGGCCTTCCACTGGTTCAGAAGCTCCTCGGCCTTGGCATAGGCGGCATCATACTGCTCCTGTGTGGGCTCAGTGGCACCCTCGTCCTGCTCGGCGGCCACCAGGATGTGGCGCACATCAACAGCGGGGGTGTTGTCACGCTGGCGGCCCTCAAGAAGGACCACATAGTAGTTGAAGGAAGAAGTGTAGTCGGCCTCGGTCAGGGTCACGTCTCCGGTCTGGCGGCTGGCATCCATCATCCACTGTGCGTAGGGAGCGCCATTGGTAACCAAAGTAGAGCCGGTGGACTTGCGGGAGATAACACTGCTATAGAGCTGATCGGCGTACTCCTCGGCCAGGGCCTGGGCATCCTCGCCGGCCTCCAGCTTGGCCTGGAGCTCTTCAGCCAGAGCCTTCTTCTCTGCCTTGGCCTCTTCCAGGGCAGCAGACTTCTCCTCCTCAGTCATCTCAATGGTGTTGCCCTCTTCGTCCGTGGTGGCTACCGTGGCCTGGAAGACAAACTGAGTATAGGTATAGGTGTCAAGAGAAGCGGCGTTTTCAGAGTAATAAGTCTCATAGTCCTCTTCGCCATGGGTGATGGTCTTCACCTGAGACTGGAGATAGTCGCTGGCCAACATCTGCATGTTGACCAGTTCCACAAGCCGGTCATAGGTCATAAAGGAACCGTAGTTGGTGCGAATATAGGCATCGCGGGAGCTATACTGGGCCAGCCAGGCGGTATCCAGCTGCTTAACAAAGTCGTCCAGATCCTGCTGGGCGTTCTCGGAGAGAGTGTAGCCCTCGGCAGTAGCCTTGGCGGAAAGAACCGTATCGTTTTTCAGGTTAGTCATGGCCTGATCCATCAGATAGTCGTACCAGGTTTCACCGGTCTCCTCATTGTACACCTGCTTCTTGGTGGAAGAGGAGGTATCGAAGGGGGTAGTGTAATAAGTTTCCATGTACTGTCTGACGATGGAGTTATAGGCGGAGTTGTAATAGAGCTCCACGTCGGCAGCGCTGTACTTGCTGCTGCCCACTTCCACGGCGGTAAGGTTGCGCTGGAAAATACCGGTGTTCCACAGGATCATGGCGACGGCGGCCACCACCACCACAACGCCTACCAGGGAATACAGGGCCATAGAGCGGCGGTGAGCCTGCTCCTCCTGACGGCGCTTCTCCTGGCGCTGAGCCTTAGTCTGGCTCTTATTCTCTTTGGGTTCGCTCACAGTTTGTTCAGTCCTCTCGTTCAGATCATCCCCGGCGGGAAGGGCCGGGAAAAGTGGAGATGCCCTGTGGGCGGAGAAAAGCTGCCCTGGGCATGTCCAAAGCATTATACTTGAAACAGCTGAAATTTTCAAGGGGAATTGAAGGAAAAAGGCAGTTTTGGGGAAAATGTTTATAAAAAATTAAAAAAAGAGCGCGGCGAAAACCGCCGCGCCCAAGTGGACTGAATCTTCTCTTTGCCCCGCTCTGGCCGTGTGGGCCCGTTTAAAACCTGCACGACTGGCAGGTGGGTCGCCTCCACAGCGTTTTTCTGCTTCCAACGTCCAGCCGACCTCGATGGGGGCCGGGAGGCCTGCAGGCCGCGCCGTGAGGTGGGCGTCCCGTTTAAAAAATGTGGGTTTAAAAGAACCCATCACGCACCGAGCAGGAAAGAATCAGTCCTCTGCTTCCTCGTTTTCCTCTGCGAAGAACCGCTCCATAAAGAGCTCATAGACTTCGTCCAGCTCCTCGTCCGAGTCCAGTGTGGACAGCAGTTCCTCGCCGTTTTCTTCAATGGCCTTCATAATGACCAGGCCATACTCCTCGTCATCCGCATCCACATCTTTGGGCTCGCCGGTCTCTTCATCGGCGTCCACAGCGGGGAACATGGCGTAGTAAGTAACACCCTTGTGCTCCAGAGTGTCCACCAGCTCCAGCTCAAACTCGTTTCCGTCCTCGTCGGTGACGGAGATGAAATCGGGGCCAAACAGCTCCTCCATGGTGTAGTACCTCCTGTCTTTTCCTGGGTCTATTTTAACCCGTGACAGGAAAAAATGCAAGAGCGCGGACCGGTAAATTTTCACAGTCCATGTTTGGACTGGGAGAAGCGGCGTATTTTGGGTGGACAAACAAGGAAAATCTGGTATAATACCCATAATGGGTTTTTACGCCCGGCCCGCTGAAGGGACGGGTCAAAGGCCCAAAGCACACCAAAGAACATCACGGCAGACGGGGTCTGCCAGGACCGTCGGAGGGAGCCAGCGTTTCCCTCCCGACTGGAGGTAGCATTGTGTCAGATCATAATAACCACTCTTTATATGAAAACAGCGAATATCCTTCCCGTCGTCAGGCACCTCGCCGGGACGAAGGGCATCAGAAGCGAAAGCCGAAAAAGCGCGGGGGAAGCAGACTTAACCTGTTCTTTAAAATCCTGGGCACCCTGTTGCTGGTAGGACTGTGTACAGGGGCATTGCTTTGCTGCTTTGCGGCGGTATACATCAATAAGGTCATTGTGCCCATCGCCGATCTGAGTATGGATGATTTTCCCTATGGGGAAAACAGCATTATGTACTATCAGGATAAGGCGACTGGACAATATGTGGAGATGACGACTCTCTTAAATACCACCAGCTCCATCTGGGTGGATTTGGAGGACATGCCCCAGGACCTGATCGATGCCGCCGTTGCCATCGAGGACCGCCGGTTCTGGACCCACAGCGGCGTGGACTGGGGCCGCACTGCGAAGGCCGTGTTCAGCATGTTCACCGGCGGCGATATCCAGGGTGGCTCCACCATTACCCAGCAGCTCATTAAGAATCAGACGGGCTATAACGAGACCACGGTGAAGCGGAAGATTACCGAAATTGTTCGTGCCATCCGCTTTACCCAGAATAACTCCAAAGAGGATACCATTGAGCGGTATCTGAACATCATCCCCCTGGGCAGCGGCTGCGATGGAGTTGGGTCCGCTTCTTTGAAGTACTTTGGAAAGCCTGTCAGCGAGCTGACCCTGGCGGAGTGTGCCAGCCTTATCTCCATCACCAACAACCCCTCCAAGTACGGCCCCTATTCCTTCGCTAAGTCAGAAAACAATGAGGGCGAGCTGTGGGATGCCCGGCAGTGGAACAAGTACCGCCAGGAGGTGGTCCTCTTCCAGATGCTGGACCAGGGCTACATCACCCAGGAGGAGTACGACGAGGCCGTGGCCCAGGAGCTGGTCTTTGTCCGGGCCGAGGACGAAGAGGCCGAAACTGAGATTTACACCTGGTACGAGGAAACTGTCATTTCCGATGTGTCCCAGGCCCTTAAGGAAGAGCTGGACTGGTCGGATGCCATGATCGACCAGGCCCTCCAGCGGGGCGGTCTGCGCATCTACACTTGCTACGACCCGGATGCCCAGGCGGCAGTGGATGCGGTGTATACCAACCGGGAGAACCTGAACTACACCTCCAAGGATGGCCAGCTTATGCAGTCGGCCATCACGGTCATCGACAACGCCACCGGAGATGTGGTGGCCATTGCCGGCCAGTTTGGAGAAAAGGAAGGCAACCTGCTGAAAAACTATGCCAACACCTCCAAACGGCAGCCCGGCTCCTCCATTAAGCCTCTGTCCGTGTATGCTCCCGCGCTGGAGATGGGGAAGATCAGCCCCATCACCGTGCTGGATGACTACCCCTACCAGGAGATGAACGGCGGTCCCTGGCCCTACAACGCCGGTTCCACCACTTACCGGGGCCTCACAGGAATACCCTATGCGTTGAAGGTGTCTTTGAATACCATCGCCGTGCGCATCCTTGCCGACCTGGTCACCCCGGAAGAGAGCTTTAAATTTATGGAAAACCACTTCCACATCGATCTGGAAGAAGGCCGGGAAATTAACGGCAAGACCTACAGTGACATCGGCGTGGCCCCCCTGGCTATGGGCGGTCTGACCGACGGCGTTACCACACGGGATATGGCTGAGGCCTATGCCACCTTCCCCAATGGGGGCACCTATACCTATTCCCGTACCTTTACTAAGGTGACCCACATGGTGGATGGGGAAGAGGTCCTCCTGCTGGAGAACCCCATCGTGCAGGAGCCTGCCCTGAAGGATACCACTGCTTATTATATGAATACCCTCCTCCAGGGGGTGTTCCAGTCCGGCGGTACTGCTGCGGGCAAGGGCCTGAGCGGTATGCACTGCGCCGGTAAAACCGGTACCACCAACGACGTGTACGACTTGTGGTTTGTGGGTTATACCCCGTACTACACCGCCGCCGTCTGGATGGGTTACCCCAACAACGCCACCATGCCCAACACCACCACCCACGTGAACCTGTGGAAAATGGTTATGCAGCCCATCCATGAGGGGCTGGAGGATAAGAACTTCCCCTCGGCCAGTTCTTCCTCCCTGCGCACGGTGACTTACTGTCAGGACAGCGGCCTGCTGGCCACAGACTACTGTAAGCTCGATCCCCGCGGAGACCGCGTGACCCAGGGCAGCGTGTTCTCTGGAGACTATCCGGAGGGCAAGTACTGCACGGTCCATACGGGTGCCAGTGTGGTTACCGTTTGTCTGGATGACCCGATCCTGGATGGAGAAGGGAAGGAGACGGGCCTCTACCACGAAGCCGGTCCCTATTGCCCGGAGGAGAGCCTGAAGGAGGTCTGCTATCCGGACTATGAGCGTACCTCGGTGGCCGGAGAGGTGGCGGGAGACGAGAAATACCGCTATACTACGGCCATGGAGGCGGGGCTTTGTACCGTCCATACAGAGGAGACGGTAGTTCCTGACCCCAACGATCCCAACATGAATCTGGATCCCAATGACCCCGACTATGGGGATCCCAATAATCCTGTTGACCCGGTGGTTCCCGGTGATCCGGTGGTCCCTGGTGAGGGGGGCGGCATTGCCGGAGGTGGGACTGGCGGCGCTGGGAGTGATTCCGGCAGCCAAGGAATTTCCCAGGATATTCCACGCAATTAGAAAAGCCAGCAGCGCCCCGGAGGAGACCTCCGGGGCGCTTTCCTGCGGGATTGTGAAATTTGACAAAATACGCCGGCCTGTCCCAGGGAAACTTTCACACTTTCCCCAGGGAAATTATCATTGCCATACTAGGAAAGCTGTGTTACAATAGACCACATCACGAGAACAAATGACCACCCAACACGGACAACGTCCGTGAGACAGGAGGGAACCATGAGCGGTCCGGCGAAGTACTTTATTGTGGAGGCCGAGGCCATGCCTGAAATTTTCAGGAAGGTAGCCGAGGCGAAGCGCCTGTTGGAGACGGGAGAGCAGAAAACGGTGAATGGGGCGGCCCAGGCGGTGAACATCAGCCGCAGTGCCTTTTATAAATACAAGGACGCGGTACGGCCATTTAATGACATGCTCCACGGGCGGATTGTCACCTTCCAGGTGCTTTTGAAGGATGAACCGGGCATTTTGTCTGGAGTACTCAATGTGCTGGCGGGCACGGGAGTAAATATTCTCACCATCAACCAGAACATCCCGGTCAGCGGCTGTGCGGTGGTGACGATGACGGCGGAGACTTCCGCACTTCAGGATTCTCTGGAGGATGTGATGGCGCAGGTGTCCGCGGGCAGCGGCGTTATCAAGTGCGAAATTCTGGCGGGCTGAGACCCGAATCGGATAGGAGGATACAAAACATGGTACATGTGGCGATTTTAGGCTTTGGCACCGTGGGCTCCGGTGTGGCCGAGGTGCTTACCCAGAACGGCGGGCTCATTGACCGCCGGGTAGACGATCTGGTACGGCTGAAATATATCCTGGACGTGCGGGAGTTTCCCGGCAGCCCCTATGCGGATTGCTTTGTGAAGGATTTTTCCGTTATTGAGCAGGACCCGGAGATCGACATTGTGGTGGAGACTATCGGCGGGGCTACCATTGCCCTGGACTTTACCACCCGAGCCTTGAAGGCGGGCAAGAGCGTGGTGACTTCCAATAAGGAGCTGGTGGCCACCCACGGCTATGAGCTGCTGAACCTGGCCCGTGAGCATGGGTGCAGCTATCTCTTTGAGGCCAGCGTGGGTGGCGGAATTCCCATCCTGCGGCCCCTGACTTCCTGCCTGGCCGCCAATGAGCTGACCCAGGTCACTGGTATTTTGAACGGCACCACCAACTATATCCTGACCCGGATGATCCGTTCCGGCCTCACCTTTGACCAGGCGCTGAAAGAGGCCCAGGACAACGGCTATGCCGAGAAGGACCCCACCGCCGATGTGGACGGCCACGACGCCTGCCGGAAGATCTGCATTCTGGCCGCCCTGGCCTTTGGCCGCCATGTGTATCCCGATCAGGTGCCCACCCAGGGCATTCGCGGGGTGACCTTGGAGGATGTGGCCTACGCCGATTCCGTGGGTTATAAGATCAAGCTCCTGGGCCGTGCCATCCGCCAGCCTCAGGGCAAGGTGTGCGCTTATGTGGCTCCTCACCTGGTGCCCGGTGAAAATCCCTTGGCCGGGGTGGAGGATGTATTTAACGCCATCGCCGTCACCGGCAATGCCATCGGGGACGTGATGTTCTATGGCCGGGGCGCGGGCAAGCTGCCCACTGCTTCCGCTGTGGTGGCCGATGTCATCGACATTGCCAAGGACCTGAAGAAGGACCGACACAACGGCTGGGAGGAGGGTGCCCCTGACCTGGTGGTCTCTTCGGACATCCTGTCCTCTCCCTGGTATGTCCGCGCCCAGTGCACGGCCGACCAGGCGAGACTGGCCTGCGGGGAGATCCATCTGCTGGCCCGTGCGGGTGCTCCCGCCGGGGAGGCAGCCTTCCTCACCCCGCCCATGACCGAGCCCCAGATCCGGGATCGTCTCCAGGGCATGGAGGTGGGCTCCCTGTTCCGGGTTTTGGCATGACAGAGAGCCCGCTGGGGCATAGAATGGCGGGGGAGCCCTGCTCCCCAAACCAGATTATTTTGATTTGACCTTTTTAGGGGGAAGAACATACATGGCACTTATCGTACAAAAATTTGGCGGCAGCTCTGTGGCCGACGCCGACAAGATCCGCAATGTGGCCCGGATCATCACCGAGACCTATCGCAAGGGCCACAGTGTGGTGGCTGTCCTGTCCGCCCAGGGGGACACCACCGATGACCTGATTGAAAAGGCGAAGGAAATCAATCCCAACGCCTCAAAGCGGGAAATGGATATGCTCCTGTCCACCGGTGAGCAGATTTCCATCTCCCTGTGCGTCATGGCCATCGAGCGCATGGGCTACCAGGCCATCTCCCTCACTGGCTGGCAGGCGGGTATGCTCACCGACTCCGCTTACTCCTCCGCCCGTATAAAGCGCATTCGTACTGAGCGGATTCAAAAGGAGCTGGACAAGAAGAAGATCGTCCTGGTGGCCGGCTTCCAGGGCATCAACAAGTATGACGATGTGACGACTCTGGGCCGGGGCGGCTCGGACACCTCCGCGGTGGCTCTGGCTGCCTCCCTCCATGCGGACCTGTGCCAGATCTATACCGACGTGGATGGTGTGTACACTGCCGATCCCCGCACCGTCAAGGGGGCCCGGAAGCTGGACGAGATCACCTATGACGAAATGCTGGAGCTGGCCAGCCTGGGTGCCCAGGTGCTCCACAACCGCTCGGTGGAAATGGCCAAGCGCTACAATGTGAATCTGGAGGTTCTCTCCAGCTTCAGCGGAAATCCCGGCACCCAAGTGAAGGAGGTAGTAAAAACCATGGAAAAAACTCATGTCAGCGGTGTGGCCAAAGATAAAAATGTGGCCCGCCTGGCTCTGGTGGGGCTGGCCGATCAGCCCGGCATCGCCTTTAAAATCTTCTCTCTCCTGGCCAAGGAGAACATCAACGTAGACATCATCCTCCAGTCCATCGGCCGTGACAACAGCAAGGACATCAGCTTCACCGTGGCCCGCAGCGACGCCCAGCGGGCCAAGGAGGTCATGGAGGAGAACAAGGAGGCCATCGGCTGCAAGAGCGTGGAACTCAACGACCAGATCGCCAAGATCTCCATTGTGGGCGCCGGCATGGCCAACAATGCCGGCGTGGCCTGCAAGATGTTTGAGGCACTGTTCTCCGCGGGGATCAACATTAATATGATCTCCACCAGTGAGATCAAGGTCTCCGTCCTGGTGGACGAGCGGGAGGCCGACCAGGCCGTTCAGGCCGTCCACGACCGCTTCTTCAGCGAGTTCGGAAGCAACTGAGCTCCAAAGCGGGAGTGTCCGTTTGAGAATATCTGAATCAAGAAGCTCACGTCTGAAGTCGGACGTGGGCTTCTTTTTTTGTGCAAATTTATAAAAATCATTTCTTAAGAATTGTTTAATTAGCACTAAATAGGCTTGCAATCCTTTGGAAACATGGTATGATAATCCCTGCGCCTTTGGGAGGAAAGTATGTCCCCAGCAAGACGGCGGGGACAGTTTCCTCCCCCTTTTTTGTCTAACGGACAGGGAAGAGATAGACGGCGGGGGTGAACAATATCAAGAAAGGATCCCCGCTGGGGCGTTTGAGCTTACCCTGGAGGATTTTTGAAATGACGATGTTAGAGTTTGTAAAAGATCTGAATCTGGCTGTGATCGTTCTGTTTGCAGTCCTGTATTTGTATCAGGGCTTCTATGCGGTGGTAGGCCTTGTGTGCCGCCGCTGGAAGGAGCATCATCAGCCCAGCCGGCTGCACCGCTTTGCCGCCATTGTGTCCGCCCGGAACGAGGCAGGGGTGATCGGCGAACTATTGGAAAGTCTGCGCAGGCAAAATTATCCCGCAGAACTGCTGGATCTGTATGTAGTAGCGGATAACTGTACCGATAATACCGCCGAGGTGGCCCGCCAGGCTGGGGCCTTTGTCTATGAGCGCTTTGACAAGGTACATAAGGGCAAAGGTTACGCCATGGACTACCTCTTTCGCCATCTGAAGGAGGAGGGGAAGTGGAACTACGACGGGTACTTTGTCTTTGATGCGGACAATCTGGTGGACCCCAATTTTGTCCGGGAGATGAACCGCACCTTTGACAAAGGCTATGACGCCCTGACCTGCTACCGCAATTCCAAGAACTTCGGTGCCAACTGGCTCTCCGCCGGATATTCCATCTGGTTTTTGCGGGAGGCCCGGTTCCTCAACTTCCCCCGCACTCTGCTGGGAACCAACTGCCACGTCTCCGGCACGGGCTTTCTGGTGTCGGCCAAGGTCATTGAAGAAAATGGCGGCTGGCCCTTCCATCTGCTGACGGAGGATATTCAGTTCTCGGTGGACTGCGCTGTCCAGGGCCGGAAAATCGGTTACTGCGACAAGGCCGTGGTCTATGACGAGCAGCCCACCACTTTCCGCCAGTCCTGGGATCAGCGCCTGCGGTGGTCCAAAGGATTTTACCAGGTGGACCGGGTATATACCCTTCCTCTGCTAAAAGGCTGCCTGCGGCTGGGACGCCGGGGCCTGTCCTGCTATGACATGTTCGCCACAGTGGCGCCCGGTATGCTGCTGACACTGGGAATAGTTTTGTTCAATGCCCTGGTCCTGGTAGTCTGCCTGACCCAGCCAGTCTACCTGGCTGCCTGGATCATCAGCGAGTCGGTGCACTTTATTTTCTCTGCCGTGGTCAACTTCTATGTGGGTCTGCTGATTTACGGACTGCTGACCGTTTTGTCGGAGTGGAAGCACATTGACGCCCCTGCGGTGAAAAAGCTGGGGTATGTGTTTACCTTCCCCATCTTTATGTTCACCTATATCCCCATCTCCATCGCGGCACTGGTGCAGAAGGTGGAGTGGAAGCCCATCTACCACACCGCCGGAAAAAAGGTCAAGGGAATGGGCTGAGAAGAGACCGGCGGAGGTGTTCATGCCTGTCCGGGTTCCATTCAAACCATATAATAAACGGGCCGCCTCGATGGGGCGGCCCGTTTGCGTTGTAAACCCAAATGCGTATGTTACAGCCTGTCCGGCGGGGCGATGAGTGTGCCGGGGTTCTCGGCCCGGATACGGTCTAGGCAGGCGCGGCCTGTCTCTTTACTGAGTACTTGCCCACGGCACACAGCACCCCCCTCTTCCTGGACCATGAGGTAAAACTGATCGAAATTAGCCCGGCCGCAACACAGATTGGCCCGGACCTCTTCCTGGCGCACCCAGGCCCGGAAAATCCGGCCATAAGGTAGGGCGTAGGTGCCGGAAAACTTCTGGAAATAGACGCAGTGCTCCCCCAGATGCACCTGCCCCAGGCTGCGGGCTTGGTCAAAATCCGCGCGCAGCTGCTCTCGGCTGAGAGAGGTAGAACCGGTGAATTTCATAAAGCGGCCTCCTTTGGGTTGTTATGTTTATCATAGCACAAAAACTTCACTAATGCAATAAATTCTTGTTATTGATAACAAGGCGAAATGTAAAAACTGAAATAAAAAATCGCTTTTTTCTCTTGACAAGTACTAGGGAGGCTGATAAACTACTAGAGCCGCATTGCGTAGGCCATCAAGAGGAATCCTCCTCGCCTGCAAGAGCGAGCCCGTAATGAAGGAGTTGAATATCAATGAACGCTATCATCGTGACCGGCGGCAAGCAGTACAAGGTGGCTGAGGGCGATACCCTCTTCATCGAGAAGCTGGAGGCCGAGGCTGGGGAGACCGTCACCTTCGAGGTGCTGGCTATCCTGGACGGGGACAAGGCCACCTTTGGCGCTCCCGTTGTGGAGGGTGCCAGCGTGGAGGCCACTGTGGTGAAGAACGGCAAGGGCAAGAAGGTCCGTATCTTCAAGTACAACCCCAAGAAGGGCTACCGCAAGCGTCAGGGCCATCGTCAGCCCTACACCAAGGTGCAGATCGGCGCCATTAAGGCCTGATGACCACCGTCACTTTTTCTTCCCAGGGCAGCCGTATCACTGGCTTTGAAGTCAAGGGACACAGCGGCTATGCCCCGGAGGGAGAGGATATTGTCTGTTCCGCGATCACCAGCGCCGTCCGGCTTGTAGAGTGCACGATTAATGATGTGCTGGGCCTGGAGGCTTCGGTGAAGGTGAAGGAAAAGGACGCGTCCATCTCCCTGAAACTTCCCGCAAGTCTGGGACAAACCAATGAGAGTACCTGTCAGGCGCTCCTGACCGGCCTCATGGTCCACTTTGTCCAGCTGGCGGAGGAGTATCCTCAACATATTTCCGTCATGGAGGTGTAATAGATATGCTGAACATCGGTTTACAGTTTTTCGCCCACAAAAAGGGCGTTGGCTCCACCCGTAACGGCCGTGATTCCGAGGCTAAGCGCCTGGGCGTGAAGCGGGGCGACGGTCAGTTCGTGCTGGCCGGCAACGTGCTGGTCCGCCAGCGCGGCACTCACATCCATCCCGGCGTCAATGTGGGCAAGGGCAGCGATGACACTCTGTTTGCCATGAAGTCCGGCCGGGTGAAGTTCCACCGCCTGGGCAAGGACCGCAAGCAGGTCTCTATCATCGAGGAGTCCGCTCAGTAATTTTTGCTGACACGAAGCCGCAAACGACATACCGTTTGCGGCTTATCTTTTAAACAAGTGAGGAGGTGCCTTTATGGCTGCACCCTTTGTCGATACCGCCCGCATTACCGTCCGCTCCGGGGATGGAGGCAACGGCGTGGTGTCCTTCCACCGGGAAAAGTACGTGGCTGCCGGCGGCCCTGATGGGGGCGACGGCGGCCGTGGGGGCAATGTGGTGGTGGAGGTCAATGACCACATGTCCACCCTCATGGACTTCCGCTATAAGCGCAAGTACGTGGCGGGCAACGGCTCCGACGGGGCCGGCAAGCGCTGCACCGGTAAGGATGGGGAGGACCTCGTTCTCCGGGTGCCACGGGGCACCATCATCCGGGACGCAGAGACCGGGGAGATCATCAAGGACATGTCCGACCCCGAGCCCTTCATCCTCTGCAAGGGCGGCCGTGGGGGCTGGGGCAACAAGCACTTTGCCACCCCCACCCGTCAGGTGCCACGGTTTGCCAAGGCGGGCCTGCCCGGCCAGAGCCGGGATGTGGTACTGGAGCTGAAGCTGCTGGCCGACGTGGGTCTGGTAGGTTTCCCCAATGTGGGCAAGTCCACTCTTTTGAGTGTGGTCAGCCGGGCCCAGCCCAAGATCGCCAATTACCACTTTACCACCCTCTTCCCCAACCTGGGCGTGGTGTTTGTGGAGGAGGGAGTCTCCTTTGTCATGGCCGATATCCCCGGCATCATTGAGGGTGCCGCCGAAGGGGCGGGCCTGGGCCATGACTTCCTGCGCCATATCGACCGCTGCCGCCTGCTTATCCATGTGGTGGATGTGTCCGGCAGCGAAGGCCGGGATCCGGTGGAGGATTTTGAGGCCATCAATGAGGAACTCAAGCAGTATTCCCCCGAGCTGGCCACCCGGAAAATGATCGTGGCGGCCAATAAGGTGGACATCATGGAGGACCCCGCTCTGCTGGAGAAGCTGCGCAAGCACGTGGAGGAGCAGGGCATGGAGCTCTTTGAAATCTCCGCCGCCGCCCACCAGGGCACGCGGGAGCTGGTTAAGAAGGCCGCCCAGGAGCTCTCTCAGCTGCCCCCTGTGGTGGTGTACGAGCCCACCTATGTGGAGCGTCCCCCGGAAGTGGATACCACCGGGGAAGTCAACATTGTGGAGTTCGATGGCACTTGGGTTGTGGAAGCCCCCTGGCTGCAGCGTCTCATTGCCAATGTAAACTTTGGGGATTACGAGTCCCGGAACTGGTTTGACCAGAAGCTCCGGCAGTCCGGCCTGTTCGACAAATTAGAGGAAATGGGCATTAAGGACGGAGATATCGTGTCCATGTACGATTTGGAGTTTGAATATCAGCGGTAAGCGCACAAAAGCGGCAGGGTGAAAACCCTGCCGCTTTTTGGTTTTTTCAGGCGTTGGAAGCTGCTATGTCAGTGCGTGGATCGTTTTCCAAAGGGAATAAAAAGAAATGGGGTCAAATCAGAGATCAGGACGGAGAGTTCCAACTGGTCCGTGAGACGGAACAGGAGAGAGGAGATCATTCCATTGAGATTCTGAAATTTGGCCAGTATGAGACTGAGAGATGCGGGAAATTCAGGGAAAGAAAGCTCCAACAGGGTAATGATCACATAAACAGCGACAAGAATGGCGGCGGAGAGGAAAATTTCCAGCTTTGTCATGCCCCGGAAGGCCCACAGCCCGCCTAGCAGAAGAGCGGCCAGCAGCAGAACCAGGTCAAATATGGCGCTGCGGACAGGATCTATGGAGACCTCTGTTACACCATCGGCCCCGGTGGTTTTGACGAGGTAGATAAACCCAAGATAGACCGTAAGATAAAAGCTGAGCCAACTGGCACACAGGTAAAAAACAGGCACGCGCCACAAGGTGTTCACTCGCACATTCATCGGGGCACATCCTTTCTTTTCTGCAGTCAAATGGGATCACTTGAATTATATCATACTGTGCAGCCAATCTCAATGGACAATCCCGGTTTCCCCTGGCGCAGGGCCTCCACCAGAATCAGGCTGGGGGGATCACCAGGGCTGTGAGAGAGAAGTTTTAACCGTTTGGGCTCCAAATGGTACTTTCGCAAGGTGCACAGCACATCGGTGAGCCGTTCCGGACGGTGGCACAGGGCGAAGCGGCCGCCGTTTTTCACCAGGCGGGCGGCGGCGGAACAAAGCTCGTCCAGTGTACAGCACTCCTCACTTCGGGCGCTGCCTCCGCTTTTCCCAGCACCTGTGGGAAAATAAGGAGGGTTGGAAATGATCAGGTCAAAGCTTCCAGCTGGGAGAGGGGCGGTGCGCAGGTCTCCCTCCACAATCGTTCCAGCCAGTTCGTTTTGCATAAGATTCTCTCGGGCAGTTTGGGCGGACAGGGGGTGAAGCTCCACTCCCGTCAGGGAGAGTTCGTTTGCCCGCCGGGCCAAAAGCAGGAGCAGAGTGCCGCTTCCGGTGCCCAGGTCGCACACCCGCCATTGGGGTTTCACGGTGGCAAATGCTCCCAGGGACAGGCTGTCGCCCCCCAGAGGAAACACGCCGTCAGGCCAGGACAGGGTGTAGGGCCCCAGTTGTTCGGTTTTCATGGTTTATTTCCTCACTTTTTCGGGAAAATCGGTAAGAAAAGAATACCACATTTTCCCGCCCTGTGCTATAATATTATGACAACTTTTGGAGAGAACGTGCAATAGACGAAATGGAGAGGAGTTTGCAAAACTCCCCCAAAACCAAACAAGAGCCCAACGTAGTGGGTCTTGTTTGGAGACGACGAGCAACGAAGCGGAATGGATGTCCGGCGTTTCGCCGGACGAAATGGAGAGGAGTTTGCAAAGCTCCCCCAAAACCAAACAAGAGCCCAACGCAGTGGGTCTTGTTTGGAGACGACGAGCAACGAAGCGGAATGGATGTCCGGCATTTCGCCGGACGAAATGGAGAGGAGTTTGCGAGGAGGACATGGCAGGAACACTTTATTTGGTCCCTACCCCCATCGGTAACCTGGGGGATATTTCCCGCCGGATGGCGGATACCCTGGCTGAGGCAGATTTTATTGCCGCCGAGGATACTCGGGTTACCTTGAAGCTCCTGAACCATCTGGATATCCGAAAACCCATGCTCACCTACCACCGCCATAACACCGAGACGGGAGGACAGGCGGTCCTTGACCGACTGCTGGCGGGGGAGAACGGCGCATTGGTCACCGATGCAGGAATGCCCGCCATCTCCGACCCTGGGGAGGAGCTGGTGGCCCGGTGCTGGGAGCTGGACATCCCGGTGGTAGCCATTCCGGGCCCCTGCGCCCTGGTCACCGCCCTGGCTGTGTCCGGACAACCTACGGGCCGGTTTACCTTTGAGGGCTTTTTGGCCATGAACAAGAAAAACCGCCGCTCCCACTTGGATTCCCTGCGCAATGAGGAGCGGACAATGATCTTCTATGAGGCTCCCCACAAGCTTGCCGCTACCCTTCGGGACCTTGCCGATACCTTCGGTCCCGACCGGAGCGTGTCTCTGTGCCGGGAGCTGAGTAAACTCCATGAGGAAGTGCGCCGCACTACCCTGGGCGCAGCGGCGGATTACTACCGGGACAACACGCCCAAAGGGGAATTTGTGCTGGTAGTCCGGGGGGCGGAGCCTCAGGAGGAGCAGGAAGCCACTTTAGAGGATGGCCTCCGGCTGGTGGAAAAGCTCCGGATTGAGGAGGGTCTTTCCCTCCGGGACGGAGTGAAACGGGCGGCCAAGGAGCTGGGACTTGCCAAAAATCAGCTTTATGACCTGGCTTTGGGCCGGGAAAAGTGAGACAATTGCGTATAGTGATAGAAAAATTTGGCTATCGTTACCGGAAAGCGCACCCTTTTGGGTGCACGGGATAAAATAGAGAGAGACCTGAGATGTGAGGTGCCATTATGGATTTGGAGCATAACGTACAGGATTATATCAAGCCGGGCAAGCGGGCCCATCTGGTGGGCATCGGTGGGGTGTCCATGTCCCCGCTGGGGGAGGTGCTGAAGGGCCGGGGCGTTGTTGTCACCGGTTCTGATATGCATGAGAGCGCTGCGGTAGACCACCTGCGGTCCCTGGGAATTCCCGTGATGATCGGACATCTGCCGGAAAGCGTAGTGGGTGCGGACTGTGTCATCCGTACCGCCGCCGTCCACGATGATAACCCGGAAATTGCAGCCGCTCTGGCTGCCGGGATTCCCGTCTTTGAGCGGGCCCAGGCCTGGGGAGCCATTATGAAGCACTACCGCAATGCCCTGTGCGTGGCGGGCACCCACGGCAAGACCACCACTACTTCCATGTGTACCCATATCTTCCTGGCTGCCGGGAAGGACCCTTCGGTGATGATCGGAGGCACCCTGCCGGTTCTGGGGGCGGGGCACCGGGTAGGACATGGGGATACTATCATTGCGGAGTCCTGTGAGTATTGCAATTCCTTCCTGTCCTTTGCACCTACTGTGGCGGTGATCCTCAACGTAGAAGAGGACCACCTGGATTTCTTCAAAGATATCCATGACATCCAGCACTCCTTCCGTTCGTTTGCCCAGCTGGTGCCTGAGGACCGGGGCTGGGTAGTGGTCAACGGAGACAATGACCATGCCATGGAGGCTGTGCAGGACTGTGGACGGGAAATCTTGGTATTCAGCCGGGATGGGGAGCGCGCTGACTGCCGGGCACAGAATGTGACCTGGGAGCGGGGGCTGCCCCGGTTTGATATTCTCATCCATGGGGAGAAATATGCCCATGTGGAGCTTCGTGTGGGAGGCGAGCACAATATCTCCAACGCATTGGCCGCCGCTTGTGCTGCCTGGGCTTTGGGCATTCCCGGAAGCGCAGTGGAGGAAGGCTTGGAGAGCTTCACCGGAGCGGGACGGCGCTTTGAAAAGAAGGGGGAGTACCACGGGGCCATGGTCTATGACGACTATGCCCACCACCCTGACGAGCTCCATGCTTTGCTGACCATGGTGAAGAAGCTGGGGTATCAGCGGATCATCTGCGCCTTCCAGCCCCATACCTATACCCGTACCGCCGCCCTCTTTGATCATTTTGTGGAACAGCTGAAGCTGGCGGACGTGGCGGTGCTGGCGGAGATTTACGCCGCACGGGAGCAGAACACGCTTGGAATTTCGTCCAAGGACCTGGCGGAGAAAATCCCCGGAGCGGTGTATTGTCCCACCCTGGAGGCAGTTACCGAAACCCTACGGGAGATGGCCCAGCCGGGAGACCTCATTCTTACGGTTGGAGCGGGGGATATCTATCTGGCCGGCGAGGCGCTGGTGAAACCTTGATGTATAAAATGACCCCCGAGGTTCGTTGCCTCGGGGGTTTTCCTATAATAGGCAGATCGGTAGGGGGATAGGTTTCGCCGCTTCGGCGGCGCCCTCCTTTGCTCGTGGCGGCAAAAGAGGGAAAGCGCCACTCAGGGGGAGTCGCTTGCCCCGAGGGGGGTTAATCCAAAAAGGGGGGAACCGCAGTTCCCACCTTTTGGTCGCTGAAGAGGGGGATTTTGAAGGGGGAGATGAATCGAAACATCTCCCCCTTTAACGGCGTTTTGCCCACTTTGCCGCTGTTGGAAAAGTGGGTCGCCCTGCAGGGCGAAACCTTGCTCTGGTAAACCGGTCAAGTTCTCTTATCGCTTCTTCCCACCAGGTAATCAAGGGATACATGATAGAATTCCGCCAACTTGATTGCCAAATCCAGCGGGAGCACCCGTTCGCCGCGCTCGTATTTGGAATAAAGCGACTGGTCGCAGTGCAGCATACTGGAAATTTGATCTTGCGTCAAATCAGCATCCTCTCGTAAGTCTCGAATTCTTAGTTGCATAGTCATCACCAATGCAACTATATCAAAGGACATATTGTCCTATTGACCTTTAGGACTATTTGTCCTATTCTATAAAAAAGAGGTGATCCTATGCCCGACTATAAAGAAATGTATCTCACCCTGTTCCGGGCCACAGAACAGGCAATCAATACGCTGGTAGCCGCCCAACAGGCCTGTGAGGAACGGTATATCAATGGCCAGGATGGAGAGGTAACCCTTCTGCCCCGGAGAGAACAACCGTCAGGGGAGAAAGATGCGAGAAAATTAAATGTGGAAGGGATTTCTTAGGCTGACGAAACAAAAAGCGGGGAGGTGCTCTCCCCGCTTTTTAATCTGTTTACAGGTTGCTGTCCAGCACCTGGGTAAAGGCGCCGCCGGGCATGACGCCCACCTTGCGGTCAATCTCCTTGCCGTCCTTGAAGAAGATGACGGTGGGGATGGACATGACGCCGTAGCGGATAGCCAGCTCCTGTTCCTCATCTACGTTCACCTTGCCCACCACGGCCTTGCCCTCGTACTGCTCGGCCAGATCGTCGATCACGGGGGCGAGCATCTTGCAGGGGCCGCACCAGCTGGCCCAGAAGTCCACCATCATCAGTTTACCGTCGCTGAGCGCCTTGTCAAAGCCTTCCTTGCTGAAATGTACCAACATATCAATCATTTCCTTTCTGTGTTAAACATTAAAGTTATCATTTATTGTTCCGGTTTTTGGTCCAGATATTCACAGGCGGACAGGGCGGCCACATGGCCCTCCCCAACAGCCTTAGACACTTGGAGCGGGAGACCGGTACAGTCCCCGGCGGCAAATACCCCCTCAAGATTGGTAGCCATGCGCCGGTCTACCTTGATGTAGCCTGCCTCGGTCTCCAGGGTGGGCAAGAGGTCGGTGGGAGCTACCGTCTGCCGGAGAACGAATACGCCGTTACAGGGGATAAGGGCTCCGTCAGCCTCCAGGCCTGTGACGGTCTGTTCCCCTTTTATGGCCAACTTTCCCGCTTTCACATAGGGAATGTCTCCATCCAATCCGACCGGGGGCTGAGGGGATACATAGGTCACCTGACAGCCCAGGCTCTTCAGGTAGTTGGCCTCGTGGGGAGCGTCGGAGGAACGGCCTACTACAACGACCGGCTTGCCCCGGTAGAGCATCCCGTCGCAGGTGGCACAGTAGCTTACGCCCCGGCCCAAATATTCCTCTTCGCCGGGATATTTGGCCTGTCGGACCACACCGGGGGCCAGAATGAGAGTTTTCCCCTCATACACCTGACTGCCTACGGTGACCATAAAGCCGTTCCAGGCCATAAGAGAAATGGCTTTGCCGATTACGAATTCTGTGCCCATTTCCAGCGCGTGCCGGTAGAAGGTCTCCAACATCTCAGCTCCGGTGTACCCAGGGAGCCCCAGATAGTTGTCTACCCGTTCGGCACGGGCCAGGGGACTGTCCTGCCAGTGGTTGCCAATGACCAGGACGCTCTTGTTTCTGCCGCGTGCGGCAATGGCTGCCGCCATTCCGGCGGGGCCTGAGCCCAGCACGATCAAATCATAGGTCATGTGCCTTCGCCGCCTTTCAAAGTTCTTGTGAGAATTATACCCCTTTTTGGTCCGGGATACAAGGTATCCTCACGAGCCTTTCCTCTCTGTGTCCATACCATACCACAGGGGCGGGAAACCTTCCGTAACTTTGTCACAAAGAGGTTCTGCGGCCCGAAATTCTGGGAGAAAACGGGGAAGGCCTTGCATTTCCCCTATGAGATGGTGTAAAATATATCAGTTATTACCATTTCGGCCAGCTGGGCCGCATATCCCCAGAGAAGACAGGAGGAACAAGCTATGTCGGAAGACATCAAAGCTGTTACGGAAAATGAGGCTCCTGAGAGCCAGAACTTTATCCACCAGTTCATCCAGGAGGACATCGCCCCCGGCGGCCGTTTTGCCGGGATGCAGGTGCACACCCGCTTCCCGCCTGAGCCCAACGGCTATCTCCACATCGGCCATTGCAAGGCTCTGATCATTGACTTTGGCACTGCGGAGAAGTTTGGCGGTATCTGCAACCTGCGTATGGACGACACCAACCCCTCTAAGGAGGACGAGGAGTATGTGGAGGCCATTAAGGAGGACATCCGCTGGCTGGGCTTTGATTGGGACGACCGGTTCTACTATGCCTCAGACTATTTCGAGCGGATGTATGACTGTGCCGTGGAGCTCATTAAAAAGGGGCTGGCTTATGTGTGTGAGCTGACCCCCGAGCAGTTCAAGGAGTACCGGGGCGATGTAAACACCCCCGCCCGCTCTCCCTGGCGGGACCGCCCCGTGGAAGAGAGCCTGGATCTGTTTGCACGCATGCGTGCAGGCGAGTTCCCTGAGGGCAAGTATACCCTCCGGGCCAAGATCGATCTGGAGAGCGGCAACTTCAATATGCGCGACCCGGTGATCTACCGCATTAACCACACTTCTCACCACCGTCAGGGGGACAAGTGGTGCATCTATCCCATGTACGACTTTGCCCACCCTCTGGAGGATGCCTTTGAGGGGATCACCCACTCTCTGTGCTCTCTGGAGTTTGAGAATCACCGTCCCCTCTACGACTGGGTCATCGCGAACTGCCCTGTGCCCGCCAAGCCCCGTCAGATCGAGTTTGCCCGGCTGGGAATCAACTATACTGTCATGAGCAAGCGCAAGCTGCGCAAGCTGGTGGAGGAGGGCTACGTCTCCGGCTGGGACGACCCCCGTATGCCCACCCTGTGCGGCCTGCGCCGCCGGGGCTACACTCCCTCCGCCATTCGTAACTTTACCGAGCGCAACGGTGTGAGCAAGGCTGCCTCCACTGTGGAGTTTGGCTTTTTGGAGCACTGCCTGCGGGAAGACCTCAACGACCACGCCCAGCGGGCCATGGCCGTACTGCGTCCGGTGAAGCTCACCATCACCAACTATCCCGAGGGCCAGAGCGAGACCTTTGCGGTGGAGAACAACCCCAACGATCCCCAGGCCGGCACCCGCCCGGTGACCTTCTCCCGGCACCTCTATGTGGAGGCCGACGATTTCCTGGAGACCCCCATCCCCAAGTATAAGCGCCTCTACCCCGAGGGACCCGAGTGCCGCCTGAAGGGGGCCTATCTCATCCAGTGCACCGGCTGCGTCAAGGATGAGCAGGGCAATGTCACGGAGATTCTGGCCACCTATGACCCTGAGTCCAAGGGCGGCAACCCCGCCGATGGCCGGAAGGTGAAGGGCGCCACCATCCATTGGGTGGATGCCGCCACTGCCGTGGATGCCCAGGTGCGTCTCTACGACAACCTCTTTGCCGATGAGAACCCCGATGGGGGCGACAAGGACTTTTTGGAGTGCCTGAACCCCGGTTCCCTGGAGGTACTGGAGGGCTGTAAGCTGGAGGCTTCCCTGGCCAATGCTCAGCCCAGCGACCGCTTCCAGTTCCTGCGCCTGGGCTACTTCTGTGCTGACAGCAAGGACTCTGAGCCCGGCAAGCTGGTCTTCAACCGTTCGGTGAGCCTGAAGGACGGTTTCAAGAAATAAAAAATAACAGCCCGGCGCACCGTTGTGCGCCGGGCTGTTTGCATTAGTATCCCTGATGGCGGAACGTCTCGTACTGGGACTTGCGCGCGTCATCATAGTAACGCTCCACATATTCGTCCCACAGGGTGTATTCCCACTGGTTGATATCGTTGAGTTGCTGGGGTCCTCCCATGGGGTTGTCGTAGATCCAGCAGTCCTCCACTCCGTCGTCGCTTACTTCCAGAATAGCCCGGTAGTCTTTTCCGCCTACGGTGACGGTAAAATCAAAGCGATAGCATGCAACCTTTTCCTCCCCGTCCAAGGCGCCCACTGTGGCGGAGGCATAACCGCCCCAGTGGAAACGGTAGTCGGACAGGCCTCCCATCTCCGTATAGCCCTGGGCGGCCTTCACAAAGATGTCAGTAGCGTCCTGGTCAAAGTTTGCCATCTCCTCCTCAGTAAACCAGCTGAACCGGTACCGCTCCCGGACATCCTCCCGTGCAATATATTTGGCCGCCCCTTCGTAGTCCCCGGCCTTCATCTTTCCAAGAAAAGCGTGGGCCAGGTAGAACTCATGGAGGTTGGTGTAGCAGAGGCCGTCTCCCGTCACCTGGGCGATGCCCATGAGCACAAAGGGCACCAGAATCACCACCACAATGAGGGAGGTAATCCACCGCCGGCGGATCTTCTTCATCCCTTTGCGAAAACTTTTCCCCTTTTTTTCCTCTGTGCCTTCTGGGGAAGAAGGAACTTCCAGCTTCGTAGGGGGTTCCTCCGGAGCGGGAATGGTCCCGGTCATTTCACGATAAGCCTTTTGGCAAGCGGAACAGGTCTTCAGATGCGCCTCCACCAGCTCCCGGCTGCCTGGGTGGCAGCAGGAATCTATGTACAGGGGAAGCAGGTCCTGGATAATGTCACAGTCCTTGTTGCTCATAACGTTCCCTCCAATTCTTGTTTCAGCAGTTGTCTGGCCCGGTAGTAGGTGACCTTGCCCCAGCTTTCCGATTTGCCCTTCAGAGCGGAAATCTCTTTCAGGGAGATGCCTCCATAAATATGGAGGATGACCACATCCCGATAGTCCTCGGGCAGGGTGGAAATGGCCCGCCGAAGAGCCAGCTGGGTCTCATGGGCGGAAAGGGCATCTTCCGGCCCAAAGCGGGCGGCTAAGGCAGGGGAGAGGGGCTCCGGCGGTTTTTTCCGGCACTGGCTGAACCAGAGGTTTTTTCCGATGGAACACAGCCAGGTGAATATCTGCCCCCGCTCCTCATAGCGCCCGATGTGGAGCAGAGCCCGGTAAAAGACCTCCTGGGTCAGGTCCTCCGCCTGGTGGGGGTCTTGACACAGGACCAGCAGGAAGCGGTAGACCCGGTCATAATATTCCCCGCATACTGCTGCAAAGTCCGGTTCCATTTCCATCCCCCCTTCCGGCCTGTTCTGTACTGTTAAACCAACCATAAGGGAAAAGGTTACACATGTAAAGAAAAATTCCAACAAGGGACGGCAAAGATCCCCCGCCCATTTCAAAGAAATCGAGGGGGGATCTTTGTGTCGTTCTCTCAGGCAAACGGTACTACCGTTTGCCGGGATCCATCACATTTCGATGGCACTGGCCAGGTTGTCCACCGCCTGGTTCACCTTTTTGGCAGCCTTATTGACGGTGCGTTTGATCTGGCGGCTGGAGGGCGCCATGGAAGCGCCCAGAGCGGCGCCGGCCACCATGCCGGCCATCGCGCCGGTGAGAAAAATACCCATACCCATTCCACTGTTCTGCATAAAAATCCCCTCCTTGCGGGACAAAAAGATCTGGATGTTCCCCGCTGTTTATTCTTTCCGGAAATTCTGAAAAACACATTGCTAATTCCTACCCGTTCCGCTATAATTTAGTATTAGGATAATATAGGCTTACTGGGAACAGTTGGCGAAAAAACGAAAAAATGGACAAAATTTGGGAGGAAGCCCATGAAACTCTTGATTAAAAACGGCCGTGTGGTCCATCCGGTGACCAGTGCGGTGGTGGTGCAGGACATTCTGGCCGACAACGGTGTGCTGGCCATGATGGAGCGCGGAATTGATGTGGAGTGTGACCAGGTCATCGATGCAAAGGGCCTTATTGTGGCCCCAGGGCTTGTGGATATGCATGTCCATTTCCGGGATCCGGGCCTCACCTATAAGGAGGATATTATCACTGGGTGTGCCGCGGCGGCACGGGGAGGTGTCACCTCGGTGGCCTGTATGGCCAACACCAGCCCCACCATTGATTGCCCCGAACAGGTGAAGTATGTCCTCAGCCGGGCCAAGGAGGCCTGCGGCGTCCAGGTCCATCCCGTTGCCGCCCTGTCCAAGGGCTTGCGGGGAGAGGAGCCTACCGACCCGGAAGAGCTGAAGGCTGCCGGAGCCATCGCGCTTTCCGACGATGGGAACAATGTGGACAACGCCAACCTCATGCGGGATGTGCTCATCCGGGTGCGGGGGCTGAAGATGCCGGTGCTGTGCCACTGTGAGGACACCACCATGGTGGCCGGACGGGCGGTGAACGAGGGCAGCGTATCCCGCCAGCTTTGGCTGGAGGGACGGCCTGCCATTGCCGAGGAGCTTATGGTCATGCGGGACGCCATGCTCTCTGAGGAGACCGGGGCCCCGGTGCACATTTGCCATGTGTCCACTGCACGGAGTGTGGAAATCATTCGGAAAATGAAGAAAAAGGGCATCCACATTACCTGTGAGACCTGCCCCCAGTACTTTACCCTCACCGAGGATGAGGTGCTCACCCAGGGCTCCATGGCCCGTGTGAACCCCCCGCTGCGCACCAAGGCCGACGTGGCCGGGATCATCGCCGGACTGAAGGACGGCACCATCGATGTCATTGCCACCGACCATGCCCCCCACTCCGCGGAGGAAAAGGCGCGTACACTCACCCGTGCCCCCAGCGGAATGATTGGTTTGGAGACCAGCCTGGCGATTACCCTGACCCAGCTTTACCACACCAAGAAGATGGATCTGCCCAATATCATCAAGCGCATGTCCACCAACCCCGCCGATATCCTGGGCCTGTCCCGGGGCCACATGTCCCTGGGAGCGGCGGCGGACCTGGTGATTTTCGACCCGGACGAGGAGTGGACCGTAGACCCGGAGCAGTTTGCCTCCAAGGCCCGGAACACCCCCTTTGCCGGCTGGAAACTGAAAGGCAAGGTCAAGTACACCATCGCCGGCGGAAAGGTGATTTACCAGGAGCGGTGAACAGGGTGTATATCCTGACCAGATCGTATGGATAAAATTACAGAAAAGGAATGATATTCATGTCATTTGATGTACTGCAGGACAAAATCCGTGACAAGAAAAACCCCACTGTGGCCGGGCTGGATGCCCGCATTGAGTATGTGCCCGAATATATCCGCCAGGCTGCCTTTGAAGAGTACGGCGTGGGGCTGAAGGGAGCCGTGGAGGCCATCTGGCAGTTTAATGTGGGCCTTATCGATGCGCTGTGCGACATCGTCCCCGCCGTCAAGCCCCAGAGCGCCTACTACGAGAATCTGGGCTGGCAGGGCATGGAGATGCTGGAGCGCACCATCCGCTATGCCAAGAAGAAGGGCCTGTTTGTCATCGCCGACATTAAGCGGGGTGACATCGGCTCCACTGCCTCTGCCTACGCCGAGGGGTGGCTGTCCGGGGCCAAAATCGAGGGACAGGTGTTCAAGTCCTTTGATGCCGACTGCGTCACCCTCAACGGCTATATGGGTTCCGACTCCATCAACCCCTTCCTGGAGGCTGCCAAGGCCGAAGATAAGTGCGCCTTTGTGCTGGTCAAGACTTCCAATCCCGGCTCCGGGGAGCTGCAGGACATTGTAGCCGGAGACCGGCTGGTGTACCAGGTGATGGGTGATCTCAACGAGCGCATTGCCGCCGGTACTGAGGGCAAGTACGGCTACACCATGGCCGGGGCGGTCACCGGGGCTACCTATCCCGAGGACATCAAGGCTTTGCGTAAGCGTCTGGAGCATACCTTCTTCCTGGTGCCTGGTTATGGAGCCCAGGGCGGTACTGCCGCTGACGTGGCCAACGCATTTGACAAGTACGGACACGGAGCCATCGTCAACTCCTCCCGCGGCATCATGTGTGCCTGGAAGAAGACAGGCGGAGACGGCCACGACTTCAAAGAGGCTGCCCGCGCTGCCGCCATCGCGATGAAGGACGACATTGCCCAGTTTGTGACGGTGCTGTAACGAAGCACTGCAGCGATAAAAGGAGGCCTGCCCCATGGCTCAGAAGTGCGTATTTTGCGGCAGAGAAATCGGCCTGTTCAGCCGGGAAAACATTGTATGCGGCGGAGTGGAACAGCCCTCTTGTTCCGAGTGTCATCTGCTGCTCCGGAATCTGAGCCAGAAGGAGCGGGGGGAGCGTGCCCTGGCCACCGGCCGGGCAGTGGAGCCGGAGCGGATCATGGCCAATCTGGAGAAGGAGGAGCAGCGGGAAAAGGAAGACCGGGAGCGGCAGGAGAGAGCCCGCCAGGCGATCCAGACGGACAAGACCTGCCTGCGCTGCGGGGGTCCCATGGAACGGTATGGGCGTAAGCTGTTCCACCTTGGGGAGGAAGGACTTTTTGGTCCGGTGGCCCGAGATGGGCTGTTGGCGTCCTGGCTGGAGGCGGATGTGCTCCGGTGCGCCAAGTGCGGCTGGGCAGAGTTTTATCTTCCCGCCCCCCCGGAGCTGCCCAACGATCTGCTGAAGAAAGAGGATACGGTCACTTGCCCTGTGTGTGGGAGGGAACATAGCGTATCCATTGGCTGCCCCTGGTGTGCTATGCGGGGAGGAGCGGAACAATATGACTCTGCCCGAGAGGAACCTAAGCCAAAGGATGGACGCCAAAAACCGGGCAGCAAACCACCCTGGGAAAAGTAACTGTGGGATAATGGGATAAAAGGTGTGACAAGATGAAAGTAGAACGCAAGTGTAAAATCGTCTCTAAAGAGCAGATGGGAGACGCTATTTATATGACTTTGGAGTGCGGCGACATGGTCCGCACCAGCTGCAAGGGGCCGGGCCAGTTTGTCCATATCAAGTGCGGAGAGGGGCTGCTGCTGCGCCGCCCCATCTCTGTGTGCTCCTGTCAGGAGGACGAGCCCGAGGACCTGCTCTCCATCGTCTTTGAAGTGCGGGGAGAGGGCACCGAGTGGCTCGCCCGCCGTCCGGTGGGCCATACCCTGGATGTGATGGGGCTGCTGGGCAACGGTTTCTCTGTGAACCCTGAGGGCCGGTATCTCCTGGTAGGGGGCGGAATCGGCATTCCTCCCATGCGGGGCTGTGCCCAGTATACCCAGGGGAGATCCACCGCCATCCTGGGCGGCCGGTCCAAGGAGAAGATCATCCTGAAGGACTGTTTTGAGGACGAGTGCGCCAAGGTGCTGGTGGCCACCGATGACGGATCACTGGGCTACCACGGCTTTGTAGATGCATTGGTCCGGCAGGAGCTCAGTGAGGACAAGCATTACGACGCTGTCCTGGCCTGCGGGCCTAAGCCCATGCTGCGGAATGTGGCAAAGGTGGCCGAGGAGTTCGGCGTTCCATGCCAGGTGTCCATGGAAGAGCGGATGGGCTGCGGCATCGGGGCATGCCTGGTGTGTGTGTGCGACATGAAGGATGGAAGCCGGAAGCATGTTTGCAAAAATGGCCCCGTCTTTGATTCCAAGGAGGTGGATTGGGATGCCTAAGGTGGATTTGTCCGTGAATCTGGCGGGGATGAGCATGAAAAACCCCGTATGTGTGGCCTCCGGCACCTTCGGATTTGGCCGGGAGTACAGCGAGTTTTTTGACCTCAGCGAGCTGGGTGGCATCTGTGCCAAGGGGTTGACTTTGAACCCCAGAGAGGGCAACCCAGGCCCCCGCATTGCCGAGACGCCCATGGGCATTTTGAATTCCGTAGGCCTTCAAAACCCCGGTGTGGACGCTTTTATTGCCACGGAGCTGCCCTACCTGCGGCAGTTTGATGTGAAGGTCATCGCCAACATTTCAGGTAATACCCCGGAGGAATATGGCATCATGTGCGAAAAGCTCGCTGGGGCTGGGGTGGATATGATCGAGGTCAATATCTCCTGCCCCAATGTGAAAGCGGGGGGCCTGGCCTATGGCACCCGGCCTGAACTGGCTGCCGAGGTTACCGAAGTAGCCAAATCTCATGCCGGTAAGGTCCCTGTGATGGTGAAGCTCTCTCCCAATGTGACCGACATTACCGAGATTGCACGGGCAGTGGAGGGGGCGGGTGCAGATGCCCTGTCTCTCATCAACACCATCCGGGGGATGCGCATTGATGTGAACACCCGCCGCCCCATTTTGAAGATGAACACCGGCGGCCTGTCCGGCCCTGCCGTGCTGCCGGTGGCGGTGCGGATGGTCTGGGAGGTGGCCCAGTGTGTCAAGGTGCCCATCTTGGGTATGGGCGGTATTGCCAAGGGCGAGGATGCAGCTCAGATGATGCTGGCCGGAGCCACTGCTGTGGCGGTTGGCACCGCCCTGTTTGCCGACCCCTTTACCCCCATCAAGGTGCGGGAGGGACTTTGCGAGATCACTGCAAGACAGGGGCTGTCCGCTGTCCGGGAGCTTACCGGCGGCGTAAAACCGTGGTAAATTAGGAGGCCCGCCTGTGTTGGAAGAACTGATCGCCCTGATGTTGCCCCCAATCATCTCTGTTTGTGAGCTGATGGGGATCTTTGTGGTGGCAGTGTCCGCTGTCCGGGCTTTTTGGAACTACTGCAAAGGGTTTATGACCCATATGCCCACCGACGTGAAGTTTGACCTGGCCAACGGTCTGGCCACCAGCCTGGAATTTAAGATGGCGGCGGAGATTTTAAAGACTGTGTTGGTCCGGGATTTAAACGAGCTTGTGGTACTGGGGGCGGTGGTGCTGCTGCGGGCTCTGCTGTCCCTGCTCATCCACTTTGAGATGAAATCCCACCGCTGAGTTTATGAGAAAGAGTTGGAAACCGAATGACGACCATTTATCTTGTACGCCATGCCGAGGCGGAGGGAAACCTCTACCGCCGGATACACGGCTGGTACGATGCCCTGGTCACCGACAACGGCTTTGCCCAGATGAAATGTCTGGAAGAGCGGTTTCGGGAGATTCCGGTGGATGAAGTGTGGTCCAGCGACCTGTACCGCACCAAAACCACCGCACGGGCGGTATATGTGCCAAAGGGGCTTACCCTCCACACCGATCCGCAGCTCCGGGAGCTGAATTTCGGAAGTTGGGAAGATCGGCCCTGGGGAGAGGTTTATCAGCACGAAGGGGAGGAAATTGCCCGCTTTAACGCCAGTGATCCTACCTGGCGGGCCCCTGGAGGGGAAAACCTGGCCGAGGCTGGGGAGCGGCTTCAAAAGGCGGTCACCCGGATCGCCCGAGAGAATCCGGGAAAAACTGTGGCTATTTTTTCCCACGGTACCGCTATCCGCCAGTTTCTGGCCAATGTTCAAGGTTTGTCCCCACAAGAGTGGGGAAAGCTGGGGCATAGTGAGAATACGGCGGTGTCCTGCCTGGATTTTGATGGAGAGACCTTCTCGGTACGTTTTCAGAACGATGCATCCCATCTGCCTCAGGAGTTGACTACCCTGGGGAAACAACTGTGGTGGAAACAGGGCGGCAAGGCCAGAGATGTTAATTTGTGGTTCCGGCCCATTCGCTGGGAGGAGGAGCAGGGCATCTATCTGGAAGCCCGGCATGAGGCGTGGGTATCCACCCACGGGGAAGAAGTACCCTTTGATGGAGAAGGGTTTCTGCAAGATGCGCGGCTTCACCTCTCCCGCACCCCCTGGGGGGTGACCTTGGCCTTTGCGGATGGGGAACTGGCGGGAGTGCTCCAACTGGACCCGGAGCGGTATGCCCAGGATCAGGCGGGATACATCCCCTTCTGCTATGTGTCACCCGGACTCCGGGAGCAGAACCTGGGGGTTCAGCTCATTGGCCAGGCAGTATCCTTCTACCGTCCCATGGGCCGGGACAAGCTGCGCCTGCGCTGTGCCCCTTATAACCACCGGGCCCAGCATTTTTATCAGAAATATGGGTTTGTGAAAATCGGGGACGAGACGGGAGGCCGTGTGCCCCTGGAAATTTTAGAGAAGTACATGGGCTATGAACGGTAAGCCAGGCGTTCGCCAGTGCGGCTGCGCCTATGAAAATGGCCCCATGGGAGAAGGAACGTGGAAATGAACCTGGCAACGATGCTGCTTGATTTGCTGTTCCCGCCCAAATGCCCTTATTGCCAAAAAATTTTGGCTGAACCCCGTGCCCCGGTCTGTCCCCGGTGCCAGAAAACGCTCCCCTGGCTTCTGGGCAGAGAAGGGGAGCGGCGCGTGGATTTTACCGAGGGCTGCTTTTCCCCGCTTGCCTATCGGGGATTGGTATCTGAGGCGGTTCAACGGTATAAGTTCCGGCCTGTGAGGGCTTACTGCGTCCCGTTTGGGGCGGTGATGGCCCAGAGTTTGCAAGACCGTCTGCCGGAACGAGCGGACTTGATCACCTGGTGTCCCCTGAGCAGAGAGCGTTTGCATGAGCGTGGCTTTGACCAAGGGGAGCTTTTGGCAAGAGAAGTGGGGAAGCGTCTGTCTTTGCCGGTGGCTGGGACCTTGAGAAAGGTCAAGCATACCGACCCGCAATCCGGGTTGGAGGAGGAGAGCGCCCGCAGGGCAAACGCACGGGGAGCCTATGCTGTCCTACCGGGAATGGATCTGGAGGGGCACATCGTTGTCCTGGTGGATGATGTAGTCACCTCTGGTGCTACCATGTCCGAGTGTGCAGGGCTTCTGCGCATGGCCGGGGCGGCAAAAGTCTATGGATTGACTTTGGCTCAGGCTCGGCGGGATTAAGCAGGAAAAGGGCAAATTACCGGAGAAAATTGTAAGAAAAAATGATTGAAATACCGCTTCCTTATGGCTATAATATATTATGCCGAATCGTAACAGCCGCTCTGGCGGCGCTGAATATAAAGAAATTATAAGGTGGAGCAAAATTATGGGGCTTTTTAGTAAAGATATCGGTATCGATCTGGGTACCGCTTCTGTTCTGGTCTATATCAAGGGTAAGGGCGTGGTGCTGCGCGAGCCCTCTGTGGTTGCCATCGACAAGAATAGTGGCAAACTGCTGAAGGTTGGCGCTGAGGCCCAGGCCATGCTGGGCCGTACCCCCGGTAATATCGTAGCCATGCGTCCTCTTCGGGAGGGTGTAATCTCCGACTATGATATGACCGAGCGTATGCTGAAGGAGTTTATCAAAAAGGTAACCACCTTCTCCATCTTCAAGCCCCGTCTGCTGATCTGTGTTCCCTCGGGCATCACCGAGGTAGAGGAGCGCGCCGTGGTAGATGCCGGCATCCAGGCCGGTGCCCGCCGTGCTTACCTCATTGAGGAGCCTGTGGCTGCCGCTATCGGCGCGGGCATCGACATCACCAAGCCGGACGGACACATGGTGGTGGACATCGGCGGCGGTACTGCCGATGTAGCCGTGATTTCCCTGGGCGGCGTGGTGGAGTCTGCCTCCATTAAGATCGCCGGTGACAAGTTTGACGAGGCGGTGGTGAAGTATATCCGCCGCAAGCACAATGTTCTCATCGGTGACCGCACCGCTGAAGAGCTGAAGATGACCATCGGCTGTGTTTTCCCCCGTCCCGAGGAGGTCACCATGGAGATCAAGGGCCGCTGCCTGATGACCGGTCTGCCCCGTGTGTTCTCCGTCTCCTCCAGTGAGATGATCGAGGCCTTTGAGGAGGTTTCCAGCCGCATTCTGGAGGCCATCCACGGCGTTCTGGAGCGCACTCCCCCCGAACTGGTGGCCGATATCTCCACCAACGGTATTGTCATGACCGGCGGCGGTTCTCTGCTGTGGGGCTTTGATAAGCTGGTGGAGTCTCACACCGGCATCGAGACCCATGTGGCGGACGATGCCATTTCCTGCGTGGCCTATGGTACCGGAAAGAGCCTGGACAGCCTGGACCAGATGCAGGACGGCACCATGAACCTGTCCCGCCGCAAGCAGATGAATTATTGATCACACAAATGAAAAGCCGGTCAGCATTTGCTGACCGACTTTTTTACACACAAGATAGGAGCGGTATATCCGTGAGACGAGGAGGATTGCAATGGACGCACTGCAGCAAGTGCTGAATATTGTGGCAAAGGCCGTGGGTCTGAAGGAACTTACACTGGGGTCTGTTTTCCGCGTGGTCCTTATGATCCTGATCGGATACCTGGTGATCCGCATGATCATGCGCGTGGTAGACCGCCTGCTGGAGCGGAGCAAGTCCATGGTGGACATCCGGGTATACATCAGCTCTGGGGTAAAGATATTCCTGTGGTTCCTGCTGGCGCTGATGATCGCAGGCTCCCTGAACATCGATGTGACGTCGGTGATCGCCATGCTGAGCGTAGCCGGTCTGGCGGTTTCTCTGGCCCTGCAAAATACCCTGTCCAATCTGGCAGGAGGACTGCAGATCCTGGTAAGCAAACCCTTCGTGGTGGGCGATTATATCGACGCGGATGGGACGGCCGGAACGGTAGCGGAGATCGGTCTGGCTTACACCAAGCTGACCACGCCGGATGCCAAGCGTATCTCGGTCCCCAATAACCAGCTTGCGGCAGCAAAAGTGACCAACTATACCAATGAGGGGGGCCGGCGGGTGGATCTGGTTTTCTCGGCCTCCTATGACGCGCCCACTGAGACGGTAAAGACGGCCATCCGAGAGGTCTTGGATTCCATCCCGGCTGTCCGTCAGGACCCAAAGCCGGTGATCTGGATCAACGCCTATGGTGCCAGTTCCATTGACTATGTGGTGCGGGCCTGGACCACTACCCAGGACTACTGGGATGTGTACTATGCCCTCATGGAAGGGGTGCGGGATTCCTTTGCCCGCCACAAGGTGGAGATGACCTATAATCACCTCAATGTCCATTTGCTGGAGAAAAAGTAACAATGGCGGGACCGCGGATTCCGTGGTCCCGTTCTTGTTTCATGGCTGTGCTCTTATGGCATGGCAAGACCGTGAAGGAAACCATCCAGCTGGGGAGATAGAACCTCTCCGCCGATGACCGTATTTTTGTATATGATCAGGTTGGCCTGTACACCCTGCTCACCAGTGGGGTAGTTGGTGATCTCATAGGTATAACGTTTGACCCGCTTCCCGGCGTACTGTTCCAGGTCAAAACCCTGTTGCTTCTGGAGTGCTAAGTACTCGTCATAGGTCTCGTCCATCTCCGTTGGGATCAGCAGTTCCTGGGAGGCGAGGGGCTGGGAGGATACCTGCCAGCCGTAGGCGGAAAGATAGGCAACCCGGTCCTCATTACTTTTGACGCCTTTGGGATTGGGCAAGACCGAGGCGGATACCTCCTGGCTTACCATGGCCTGGCCGAAATTCAGCGCCACGGCACAGCAGCACAAAAGAGCGGCCGCCGCAACGCTCAGAGCCAGCTTACGCCGGGGCATTTTTGCAGTTACGATCAACACAGCGCATATCTCCTTCCCTGTGTATGTTTTCCCTTTACCATATGCAGCGCAGCGAAGAGGTATGCCCAAGTTTCCGGCGAGGCGGCCGCCAGCCGGAGAAAAAGGAGTGGCTTTGAATATGGAGCGCCTGGATAAACGTCTGGCCTCCACCGGGCGGTGGAGCCGAAAAGAAATTAAAGATATGGTTCGTCAGGGGCGGATACAGATCAATGGGGTGCCTGCCCGCCGTCCGGAAGAGAAGGTAGGAGATGAGGACCGGCTGGCAGTGGATGGGCAGGAAGTGGATTGTGCTCCCTTTGTCTATGTGATGATGCACAAGCCAGCAGGAATTCTTTCCGCCACAGAGGATAAGCGGCAGCGGACGGTGGTCGATCTGCTGCCCCCAGAGCTTCGCCGCAGAGGACTGTTTCCTGTGGGAAGGCTGGACAAGGATACCACCGGACTTTTGCTGCTCACGGACGATGGGGCTCTGGCCCATGAACTGCTCTCCCCCAAAAAGCATGTGGACAAGGTATATTTGGCCCGAGTAGAGGGTCGAATTGATGCTTCGGATGTAGCGGCGCTGGGAGAGGGAATGGTGCTGGGAGATGGGCTTCATTGCCTTCCAGCCGGGTTAGAACCGCTGAAAGATGGATCGGAGTGCCTGGTTACTCTGCGGGAAGGCAAGTATCACCAGGTAAAGCGGATGCTGGCTGCGCGGGGAAAGCCGGTATTGGCGCTGAAGCGGCTTTCCATGGGTACATTACAGCTGGATGAAACCCTTGCGCCGGGGCAGTGGAGATACCTGGAAATGGACGAGGTGGCAAAGCTGAGAGAGGAAAGAACTCCTACTTAAATTTTTTGGTCGAAATGAACAAAAAAACTTGAAAAACCTCTTGCCAAAACCAGGGGAAAACCGTTATAATAGCACAGGAAGAAAAAATGAGTAGGAGGGATCACTTTGTCCAGTAGGATGTTCCAAGGTGTCGTACTCCAAATGAAGGATAGCGTCAACCGGATGGTGGGCGTTGTGGATGCGGACGGGATCGTGGTGGCCTGCAGTGAGTTGACCTGCATTGGCGAGCACTGGTCCGGTGTGGTCGCGGCCATTAATTCTGCGGAGAATGAGCCCGCCCGGTTCGAGGGAAAGACCTTTAAGCCTCTGGCTGGATGGGGTGCTCAGTTTGATTATGCCGCTTTTGTGCAGGGAGACGACGATGTAGCTGCTTCCCTGTGTGCCATGGCGGTAGTGGCATTTAATGGTGCCAAGACCTATTATGAGGAGAAGCACGACAAGGCCACCTTTGTAAAAAATATCATTTCCGACAATATTCTTCTGGGTGACATCTATACCCAGGCCAAGGAGCTGCACTTTGTGTCTGAGGCTCCCCGTGCCGCCTTCCTGGTGCGCCAGTTGGGGCCTGCGGATGTGACGACCATCGATGTCATTCAGAATCTGTTCCCCGACAAACAGACGGATTTCGTCATTTCTATTAATGAGACCGATGTAGCCCTTATTAAGCAGCTGCCTGAGGGAGCGGATGCACGGGATCTGCAGAAGATTGCCAAGCAGATTGCCACCGCTGTTACCCAGGAGCTGGGCATCAAAGTGGTCATCGGCATTGGTACCATCGTTCCCCATATTCGGGATCTGGCCCGTGCCTATAAGGAGGCCGGCGTGGCCATTGATGTGGGCAAGGTCTTTGATACGGAAAAGACTGTCATCAACTATGAGAATCTGGGCATTGGGCGCCTGATTTATCAGCTGCCTACCATCCTGTGCCAGATGTTCCTCCAGGAAGTCTTTAAGAAGAATCCCATTGACGCTCTGGATCAGGAGACGCTGCTTACCATTAACAAGTTCTTTGAGAACAACCTGAACGTCTCTGAGACGGCCCGGAAGCTCTTTGTCCACCGGAACACCCTGGTCTATCGTTTGGAGAAGATCAAGAAGCTTACTGGCCTGGACCTGCGGGAGTTTGATGATGCCATTACCTTCAAGGTGGCCTTGATGGTCAAGAAGTACCTCATTTCCCGGGGAATTGAGTCCTAAGTAGCCTGTGTTTATGCTGACAGTGCCGCCCGCCAGGGCGGCACTGTTTTACTTTCAACAGAAGTCCGCTGCAGCTTACCTCTTTCCGGGCGAATCAGACGGAGAGAATCAGGCGTGAAAAAAACCGAAGAAAGCACACAAATGTCATTTACATAATATAGTGTTTGTGATAAACTGATCGATAAGGAAAAAATTTTACCGCTGGCCCAGACCACAGCAGATTGGGTGCAGACGGAGTCGGAGGAGCACATGATACGGCTCATAGATGTATATAAAGAATATGATAATGGGACCAAGGCTCTGAAAGGGGTCAATTTGCGCATTGACGACGGGGAGTTTGTCTTTTTGGTAGGTCCATCCGGGTCAGGAAAGTCCACGGTCATCAAGCTGATTACCGCAGAGATCGCCCTCACAGAAGGGCGCTTAATGGTAAACGGCTATAACCTGAACAACATCACACCCAGGCAGGTGCCCTATATGCGCCGGACCCTGGGCATTATTTTCCAGGACTTCCGCCTCATTGAGAAAAAGACGGTGTATGAAAATCTGTCCTTTGCCATGCGGGCGGTGGGAGCTTCCAACCGGGAGGTGCGCCGGCGTATCCCCTATGTGCTGAAGCTGGTAGGCTTGGAGCAGAAAGCGGACCGCTATCCTGGTCAGCTTTCCGGTGGTGAGCAGCAGCGCGTGGCCATTGCCCGTGCGCTGGTCAACAACCCCAGTATGATTATTGCTGACGAGCCTACGGGAAACTTGGACCCTCAGCGTTCCTTAGAGATCATGATGCTTCTGGAGCGCATCAACGAGCTGGGTACCACTGTACTGGTGGTTACCCATGAGAAAAACCTGGTCAACCGCTTTGACAAGCGAGTGGTGGCCATTGAAAACGGTCGGATTATGAGCGACGGAACAGGCGGTTACTACAATGGCGAGAAAATTTGATGCGGGATATTATTTCAGCGAAGGGGTCCACTCCATTTTTACCCACGGCTTCATGTCCTTTGCGGCTGTGTGTATGATTGTGGCCTGTCTGCTGATTATGGGGTCTTTTACCCTGGTAGCGGTGAATCTGGACAAGAACCTGGGGGACCTGGAAAACGAAAACCAGCTTGCGGTATACATCGATGAGAGTTACACCGAGGAGAAGGCCCGGTCCCTGGAGGAGGAGATTTCCCAAATTCCCAACGTGACCAACGTCACCTTTGTTACCAAGTCGGAGGCACTCAAAGAGTTTCAGGAGAAGCGGGAGAATGTGGAGATGTTCCAGAACCTTCCCGAGGATGTGCTCCGGGACCGGTACTATGTCCACATGAACAATATTGAGCTCATTGCCCAGACCAAACAAGATCTGGAAAATGTGCCCGGCGTGGCCAAGGTATTCGCGGCGGTGGATATTGCCGAAGGTTTTGTGATGATGCGCAACATCGCCACTGGTGTGGCGTTGGTGCTGGTCGGCATCCTGCTGGTGGTGTCTTTGTTCATTATCGCCAATACCATCAAGCTGGCTACCTTCTACCGCCGGGAGGAAATTGCCATTATGAAGATGTGCGGGGCCACCGACGGGTTTATCCGTTGGCCCTTCGTGGTGGAGGGTATGGCCCTGGGACTTATCGGTTCCCTGGTGGCTTTTTTCCTCCAGTGGGGGATTTACCAGCTGGTGGCCAAGAACATCGTCCAGAGTAATGGCTTGTCCCTGATGACCATGATCAGTTACTTATCTATGATTGATGTGATCCTGCCTGTGTTCTGTGGGGTGGGCGTGATTATCGGCGTAGGGGGCTCTCTCATTGCCATCCGGAAGTTCCTGCAGGTATAAGGGGTGTTTAAGTCAATGAAACGACAGAAAAGACAGCGTGTAATGATGGGCATTTTGGCTGGAATTATGGCCGTTCTTATGCTGCTGCCCATGGTAGCCAATGTGTTTTTGCACTGAAAAGCGAGGAATCAAATGAAAAAACGTTGGAACAAGATCCGCCGCCTGGTGTGTCTGGCGATTATTCTGTCCCTTGTGCTGCCCTTTGCCGGGCCAGCCACCGTACTGCCTGCGTCAGCAGTGACCCAGGCGGAGATTGATGCGCTGAAAAGTGATGCCAGCGATCTGGCCAGCCAGAAAAAAGAGCTGCAAGCCCAGCTCAATGAGGTAAAGGCGGATAAAAATGAGGCACTGAAGCAAAAGCAGCTTCTAGAAGAGCAAATTGAGGTCATCCGGGCTGAAATCAGCAACATCAATCGTCAAATTTCCACCTATGAAGAGCTGATCGGCCAGAAAACCCAGGAGTTGGAACAGAGCGAGGCCCAGGAGCAGGAGCAATATGAGCTGTTCTGCAGCCGGGTCCGGGCCATGGAGGAGGAGGGAGAGACCTCCTACTGGGCCATCCTGTTTGGCTCCAGCGATTTTTCAGAGCTCTTGGACAATTACATGATGATCGAAGAGATCATCGAGTATGACAACAGCGTGATGGAGGCCCTGGTCCAGCTTCAGGAACAGGTAGAGCAGGAGCGGGCGGAACTGGAGGAGGCCAAAGCCGCCCTGGAGGAGGCCAAAGCCAAGCAGCAGGCGGCAAAAACGGAGCTGGAGACCCAAGAGGCTGAAGTAGATAAGGTCATTGCGGAGATCAGCAGCCAAGAGAGCCAGCTTAAGGCTATGGAGGCGGAGCTCAACCGGGCTGCCGCTGCTTTGGACAGCCAGATCAAGGACCTGGAGCGGCAGATGTCCGCCCAGATCAACAATGTCCCCAGTGAATCTGGCTTCCTGTGGCCTCTGGCCGGTAATATCAATGTACTTTCCTCCCTGTACGGCAGCCGGCCCGATCCCTTTACCGGGCGGCCGGATAACCACACAGGCATTGATATCCCCGCTTCCCGTGGAACGCCCATCTATGCCTCCAAGAGTGGTGTCGTCATCACCTCGGTTTACGGAAGTGGTTCTTCCTGGTCCTATGGCAACTATGTGGTGGTCTCTCACAGCGATGGCACCAGCACCCTGTATGCCCATATGAGCAGCCGGGCAGTGAGCAAGGGGCAGACGGTGAAGCAGGGAGACGTGGTGGGCTATGTGGGTACCACCGGCAATTCCACCGGCAACCACCTGCACTTTGAGATTCGTGTGAACGGCAGCCGGGTAGACCCGTTGAATTACTTTAAGGATAAGACCCTGTATTACCGAAGCGGCAGTCAAAAGGTTCCATTGGATTTGTAATTGGCCGGAGAGGCCTGAAGGAAAGGACACAGTATCCGGCAGCTTGCGGAATACTGTGTCCTTTTCTTACACTGGAAGGTTTAAAATCAATAGAAAGAGAGGAATTGCTATGAACGCAGTGATCGAGCAGATGCTTTCCCGGAGAAGTGTGCGCAGCTACCGGCCTGAGCCGGTGCCTAAAGAGCTGATGGACCAGGTGATTTTGGCGGGCACCTATGCCGCCAGCGGAAAGGGCCATCAATCGAGCATTATCGTGGCTGTGACCAACCAGCCTCTGCGCAACCGGCTCTCAGAACTCAACCGGCAGATCGGAGGCTGGGAAGAGGGCTTTGATCCCTTCTATGGGGCTCCGGTGGTACTGTTGGTGCTTGCAGAAAAAGGGTGGCCCACCCATGTGTACGATGGAAGTCTGGTGATGGGCAATCTTATGCTTGCGGCCCATTCTCTTGGGCTGGGCAGCTGCTGGATTCACCGGGCAAGAGAGATCTTCGAGCTGGAAGAAGGAAAGCGGATTCTGAAGGATCTGGGCGTTGAGGGGGAGTATGAGGGGATCGGCTGCTGTATTCTGGGCTATGCTGACAGTGAGCTGCCTCCCGCGCCGCCCCGGAAAGAAAACTTTGTCTATTACGCAACCTGAGAATCCCGCTTCTCCCGTTGACGGTAAAGGTGAAATTCCCTATAATGGAACCAACCGATTTGGGAGGATGAAGCTATGAGCCGGGAACATGTGCTGTCGCTGCTGCGGGAGCGGCAGGGGGAATATCTGTCAGGAGAGGCGATGAGCCGTGCGTTGGGGATCAGCCGCGCCGGAGTGTGGAAGGCCATTGAAGGCCTGCGGCAGGAGGGCTATGTGATCTCTTCTGCTCCGAACCGGGGCTACCGCCTGGAGCAGGGACCCGACCGCCTGCGGGCCGGGGAGCTGGCCGGACCACTCAGCGGCTGCCGGGTGGGGCGGAAGCTGCTGTGCCTGGATACGGTGGATTCCACCAATACGGAGTGTAAACGCCGGGCCATGGCTGGGGAGGAAGAGGGACTGGTGGTCATCTCCGATGAGCAGACTGGCGGCCGTGGACGTCTGGGACGTTCCTTCCAGTCTCCAAAGGGCTGTGGGCTCTATCTCTCCGCCCTGCTTCGGCCAAAGCTGGAGCCGGCGGAGGTAACCGATTTTACCGCTTGGGTGGCGGTGGCGGTGTGCGATGGCATTGAGGCCTGCTGCGGTGTGCGCCCCCAGATCAAATGGACCAATGATATCATTCTGGGCGGAAAGAAGCTGGTGGGGATTCTCACTGAGCTGGGGTTGGAGAGCGAAAGCAACGCCTTGGAATACCTGATTCCAGGCATTGGAATCAATGTAAACCAACGCCCGGAAGATTTTTCCCCTGAGATCCGGGATATGGCCACCTCGCTCAGCCAGCAGCTGGGCAAACCGGTAAGCCGGGTAGAACTGGCTGTTCAAGTGACTCTCGCGCTGGACCGGATGTATGCTCAATTCCCGGAGAATAAAGGGGAATATTTGGAAAAATACCGCGCTGACTGCCTGACCCCCGGACACCAGGTGCAGCTTGTGACTCCCGCTTCCCGAGAGGAGGCCTGGGCGGTGGAGATTGATGATGCGTTCCGCTTGGTGGTGGAAATGCCGGACGGAACCAGAAGAGCGCTCTCTGCCGGAGAAGTATCGGTGCGCGGAATGTACGGATATGTATAAAAAATCACCCGTTTTGCTGCGAGCAAAACGGGTGATTTTTTATGCCTGCTGATAATCGGAAAACTCCTCTGCGCCGGGGTCGTCAAAGACCTTGGCAAAGACTTCTGCGTCCATCGTCTCATGGTCCAGAAGATACCGGGCGGTAATTTCCAGCTCCCGACGGCACCGGGAGAGAATTTCCTCACACCGCTGATAGGCCTGGTCCACGATGGACTTGACCTCCTGGTCGATGAGCCCGGCCACCTCTTCGGAGTAGGTGCGGGCCTGGGCCATGGAGCGGCCGATGAAGATCTCGTCGCTCTCGTTGCCATAGGCGATGGTCCCCAGCTTATCACTCATGCCGTACTTGGTAACCATAGCGCGGGAGATCTGGGAGGCCTTCTGAATGTCGCTGGAGGCCCCGGTAGAGATATCTCCCAGGACGATCTGCTCCGCCACGCGGCCGCCCAGACAAACGGCAATGCGCTCTTCCAGCTCCTTTTTGGACAGGTAGGACTTATCCTCCGCGGGCAGAGAGATGGTCATGCCACCGGCGGGACCGCGGGGAACAATGGTGATCTGATGGACCGGGTCCTGGGTTTTCAGCTCATGGATGACCACCGCATGGCCTGCCTCGTGGTAGGCAGTGAGTTTCCTTGCGTGGTCGGTGACCACACGGCTGCGCTTCTCAGGGCCGGCGATGACCTTCATCATGGCATTGTGGAGATCAGCCATGGTGATGAAACGCTGATCGTCCCGCGCAGCCAGGAGGGCAGCCTCGTTCAGGAGATTCTCCAGGTCGGCGCCGGTGAAGCCGGCGGTGGAACGGGCCACCTGGTTGAGATCCACGTCCTCCGCCAGAGGCTTCTGCTTGGCGTGGACCTTCAAAATGGCCTCACGGCCCTTGATATCAGGCAGACCCACATAGATCTGACGGTCAAAGCGGCCGGGGCGCAGGAGAGCGGGGTCCAGAATGTCCTGGCGGTTGGTAGCAGCCAGGACGATCACGCCCTCGTTGGAACCAAAGCCGTCCATCTCCACCAGAAGCTGGTTGAGGGTTTGCTCCCGCTCGTCATGTCCGCCGCCCAGGCCTGCACCGCGCTGACGGCCCACGGCGTCGATCTCGTCGATAAAGACGATGGCAGGGGCCTCTTTTTTGGCCTGGTCAAAAAGGTCGCGGACACGGCTTGCGCCCACGCCCACATAGAGCTCTACAAAATCAGAGCCGGAAATGGACAGGAAGTGTACCCCTGCTTCCCCGGCTACCGCCTTTGCGATCAGGGTCTTGCCGGTGCCCGGAGGGCCCACCAGCAGCACGCCTTTGGGAATCCGGGCGCCCAGACTGGAAAACTTCTGGGGATCACGGAGGAATTCCACGATCTCCTGAAGCTCCTCTTTCTCCTCGTCAGCGCCGGCCACATCATCAAAGGTGACTTTCTTGGCCTGGTCGGAGAGCGTGCGGGTTCTGGCATGGCCAAAGCGGGAAGCGCCGGGGGCACCGCCGCCGCCGCCGGCCCCGGTGCGCTGGCGCATCATCAGGTACCAGAACAATCCCAGCACCGCCGCCGCCACCAGATAGGGCAGAAGGTTATACCACCAGGAGCCCTCCATTCCCTGGGGCAGGTCGTAGCGGAGCAGACCCGCATTCTGCTGGGTTTCCCACAGCTCGTGGAGGTCATCGTAGAGCCAGTCGGGATTGGCGATGTGATAGGCCAGGGTGGAGGAGGAGCCGTCCTCTCCCCGGAGGACCAGAGTGAGGGTGTTGTCCTTCAGCTCAAAATAGGACACCTTCTCCTGAACAAAGAGGGTGCGGATGTCGCTGTAGATAGGGGCGTCACTTCTGTCCATCTGCTGCAGGGCGGAAAAGGTAAAGAAAAGCAGTACCGCCAGCATCAGATACATGGTGATGTCCCGGGGGGAAAAGCGTCTCATAGGCTAAAATCCTTTCTTACCCGCCGTATACCTGGGGCTTTAAGATACCAATATAAGGCAGGTTGCGGTATTTTTCCGCGTAATCCAGTCCGTAGCCCACCACAAAGGCATCGGGAATGGTAAAGCCGGAGTAGTGAACCTCCACAGGTTTTACCCGGCGGTCCGGCTTATCCAAAAGGGTACAAAGCCGGATAGAGGCGGGGTGACGGTGTTCCAGAATTTTCAGCAGGTAGCTCAGAGTGTTTCCGCTGTCCAGAATGTCCTCTACCACGATGATGTGGCGGCCGGTGATGTCCTCGGACAGGTCCTTGGTGATCTGTACCTGGCCGCTGGAGGTGGTGCCGCTTCCATAGGAGGAAACGGACATAAAGTCCAGGGTACAGGGCAGGTCAATGGCGCGGCACAGGTCGGCCATGAAAATAAAGGAGCCCCGGAGCACGCTGATGAGCATGACCTCCTTGCCCTGATAGTCCCGTTCGATCTCCCGCGCAATTTCCGCCACCCGTGTTTTTAATTGTTCCTCACTGAAAAGAATCTCCTGAATATCCTGTTCCAACATATGCGCCTTCATTCCTTTCCATTATCTCTCACTTCAAAGAGAAAAAACATTAGCTTAAGGGTGCTACGGTAATATGCCAGGCGCCCTGTCCCTTTTGGGCAGAGAAAGCCCGGTCCGGGCCCAGCCCGGCCACGGCGGCTACCGCGCCGCCGCACTCAAAAACAGGAAGTACCTCCCGCTGAAAGCGGGGAAGCTTTTCCTGGATCATCCATTTTTTCACGCTTTTTCCAAGTCTGCCTGGCGGGGTCAGACGGTCCCCGGTGCGCCGGGGCCGGACGGAAAGCAGAGCGGCCGCCTGGCGGCTGAGCCAGAAGTCCCAGGGAGTCTGAGGCTGTCCTTCATAGGTCTGGGCCTGGCAGGTGATGTGCCAGGAGCCCGTCTCCAGCTCTCCGGGGAGAGGAAGAAGCCCAGGCTCCAGGGGAATTGGCCCCAGTCTGGGAACGACCAGAAGCCGGTCGTAGCACCGCCGGGCTACGCAGCTGTGGGGAAGGTGGACCTGAGCGGAGGGATCATCCGCACGGCACAGGTTCCATATGGCGGTCAGATGGGTGCTGCCGCAGTTCTGGTCCCCGTCCCACAGCTGCCCCAACAGAAGCCGAATGGCCCGAAAGGCAATGGGCGCGGGGGCCTGAGCCAGCAGAGCTGCCTGGATGGACAGGCCTTCTTCCTCTGCGCAGGCCTTGCCGGCCAGTTCCCGAGCCTGATCGGTCAGAAAGACCTCGTCTGAGCGCAGCAGGGCGGCAGCCTGGGTCATGCGGGAGAGAAAACCGGGGGAGATGTCCTCCAGCACTGGAATGACCTGGTGGCGGATACGGTTGCGGGTGTAACTGTCGTCCTGGTTGGAGCTGTCCTCCATGTGGGGCAGGGCGTAGTGAAAGAGATAGTCTTCCACTTCCTGGCGGGTGGTGGTGAGCAGGGGGCGGATGAGGTCGTCCCTCTGTGGTGCAATTCCGCCCAGTCCCCGCAGACCACTGCCACGGGCCAGATGAAAGAGAATGGTTTCTGCATTGTCATTGGCAGTGTGGGCAGTGGCGATCCGGTCGGCACCCGCCTGCTGAGCAGCCGTTCGGAGAAAGGAATAGCGCATCTCACGGGCCGTTTCCTCCAGCCCCATACCCTGGAGCTTTGCCTGAGCTGCTACGTCTCCTTGCCCGAGGTAAAGCTGAACAGGGGGCAGCAAAGAACCATCCGCCATCCGCTGAGGGCCGCAGCAAAGGGACACAAACTGTTCCACAAACCGAACATCCCGGCGGGACTCCCCTCCCCGGAGCTGATGGTCAAAATGGGCGGCGGAGAGGGTGAAGGGGATCTGCTCCCGCAGGTGGTAGAGCGCGTGAAGCAGGCAAATGGAATCTGCCCCTCCGGATACCGCGCACAGCACATGACTGCCTGGGGGAATGAGGGACAGCTCCCGGATATAAGTCTCCATGGACTTCAGCATACGGGCCTCCTTAGCATACGCGGGATGAACAGGAAGAACACCGGGACATCTGCGTTGGGATGGTCCGCTTCTGCCTGAACGGGGAGGGGTCAGAACTCAGTGTGCTGCCACTCCATGTCGTTAAAGGTGGTAAATTCGGGCTGCCATTGGAGCTGGACCGTGCCGGTCTCACCGTGGCGGTTTTTGGCGATGATACACTCGGCCAGATTGGGATTTTCTGTGTCACGGTTGTAATACCCCTCCCGATAGAGGAAGAGCACGATGTCCGCGTCCTGCTCGATGGCACCCGACTCACGAAGGTCGGAAAGCATGGGGCGCTTATCCGTACGGCTCTCGTTGGCACGGGAGAGCTGACTGAGGCACAGCACCGGGACATTTAATTCCTTGGCCATGATCTTCAGAGAGCGGGAGATGTCAGAGACGATCTGCTGGCGGTTTTCTCCGGAACGGTTGCTTTTTCCGCCGGCGGACTGCATGAGCTGCAGGTAGTCAATGACCACAAGCCCCAAATTCTCCACCCGGCGGCACTTGGCGTTGATATCGGCTACGGTGACAGAGGAATCGTCGTCGATCAGGATCATGGAGCGGTTGAGGGAGTCGGCGGCTGCCGCCACACTCTCCCAGTCCTCCTCGGTCAGTTTGCCAGTCACCAGCTTTTTGTTGTCCACAAAGCACTCGCTGGAGATCAGACGCAGGGCCAACTGCTCCCGGCTCATTTCCAAAGAGAAAAAGGCCACATTTTTTCCCGATTTCTTACCTGCGTCCAGCAAAATGTTCAAGGCCATGGAGGTCTTGCCCATGCCGGGACGGGCGGCCAGAAGAATGAGGTCGGACTTGTTGAGACCGGAGATGGCCCGGTCCAGGTCCCGCAGACCGGTGGACAGTCCGGGAATGGCCGCATCGCTGGCGGCAAGCTCTCCCAGCCGGTCATATACATCAATCAGAACCGTGGAGATGGGAGTGAGCCCTCGGGCAGAGCGGCCTTGGCGGATGGCGAAGATCCGCTGCTCTGCCCGGTCCAGAATGGTCTGTCCTGTGTCGGTACCCTGCTGGACCAAGGCGGTGAGATCGCCTGCCACCTCTGCCACCTGACGCAGAAGGCTTTTGTCCTTGAGAATGTCGATGTATTCCTTCACATTGGCTGCGGTGGGGGTCGTGTCCATGAGCTGAAGCAGGTAATTACGGGAATTCGTTTCGTCATAATACCCGTTTTGCTTCATGTGCTCCAACACCGTAACCGGGTCAATGGTGAGGGAGTAGTTGAACATGGAGTAGATGGTTTCATAAATCTCCACGTTCTGCTGCAGATAAAAGTCCTCCGGGCGCAGCTTATCAATGACCTCCGGCACACACCGGGGGTCAATGAGCATAGAGCCCAGCACCGCCTGCTCCGCTTCTATCGAGTGGGGCAGCTGCTTGAGCAACAGTTCTTCATCACCCAGAGCCATAGTTTCACCTGCTTTTATCAATAAAATGGAACGTTAAAAATTAGGCCTCCGTTACCATCACGTTGACGGTGCCGACCACCTCGTAGCCCAGCTTGGCCTTGATCTGGTAGCCGCCGCAGGCCTTGATGGGCTCGTCCAGCACCAGCTTGGCCTTGGCGATGGTCACCCCGTGCTGGGCGGCCAGGGCCTCGGAGACTTCCTTGGCAGTGACGGCGCCGAACAGCCGTCCGCCCTCACCGGCCTTAGCGGCGATCTTGACCATCAGGCCTTCCAGCTTTTTAGCAGTGGCCTCGGCCTCGGCCTTTTCAGCGGCCTCCTGAGCCTTGCGGGCCTTCTCCTGCTGCTTCATGGTGTTCAGGTTTTCCGCAGTGGCAATGACAGCCAGCTTCTTGGGGAGAAGGAAGTTGCGGGCGTAGCCGTCGGATACCTCCACCAGCTGGCCCTTCTTACCCTGTCCGCGTACATCCTGCTGCAAAATGACTTTCATGGTGATTACCTCCAAAATTAAGAATAGAACGATCAATGGATCAAATAGAGAATGAAAAACTTAGGTTTCCAAATACCGGTCAATGGCCTGGCACAGCTCCTGGGCCACCTGTTCAATGGGCTTGCCAGTCACCTGGCCGCCCGCGGCGGCAGCATTTCCGCCGCCGCCCAGCTGCTCCAGAATAACCTGGACGTTGGTATCGCCCATGGAGCGGGCGGAGATGTTCACACGCTCCCCGTCCTGGGACAGGACAAAGGAGGTGTCAATGCCGATGATATTGAGCAGCTCGTCGGCGGCCTGGGCGGCCGTTACCCGGCCCACAGGCTTGTCCGCCACGGCGATGGCCATATGATCCCGATAAAGTTTGGCATTTTGAATGATGGCGTACTTGGCAATGGTGCCTGCCAAGTCATTCTGAAAGAGCTTTTTGACCTCAGCGGTGTCCGCGCCGGACCGGCGCAGGAAGGCAGCAGCCTCAAAGGTGCGGCCGCCGGTGCGCATGGTAAAGTTCTTGGTGTCCAGCACAATGCCTGCCAGCAGAGCTTCCGCCTCGGCCCGGAGCAGGTGGTTGGGCTCGATGATATACTGCAGAAGCTCGGTCACCAGCTCAGAGGCAGAGGAGGCATAGGGCTCGTGATAGTTCAGGGCCGCGCCTTCAATATAGGTGGCTGCCCGGCGGTGGTGGTCGATGACCGCTACCCGGTTGCAGGACTGAAGCAGTTCAGGGGCCTGAACCTGTTCCGGACGGTTGGTGTCCACCACCACGGCCAGGGAGCGGGTGTCCGCAATGAGCAGGGCATCCTGGGGGGAAAGGAATCCATCGTGGTACTCCGGAAGCTGAGAGAGCTTATCGATCAGCTCCTGGGCGGGGGTGTTGCCCGGATCCCGGATGATGTGGGCGGGAACGCCGTTTTTCCGGCACAGGGCGCACACACCGGCGGCGGCGCCCAGCGAATCGTTGTCCGGGGACTTGTGGCCCATAATAAAGACCTGAGAAGAATCGGAAATCAGAGAGGAAAGGGCGTTGGCCATGACACGGCTTTTCACCTTGGTGCGCTTTTCCGTCTCTTTGGAGCGGCCGCCGTAAAATTCAAAGGTGAACTTGTTTCGGATCACCGCTTGGTCACCGCCACGGGACAGGGCCATGTCGATGGACAGGTTGGCAAAGCTGAGCAGTTCCTGGTAGCTGTCCCCATCCTTGCCGATGCCGATGGAGAGGGAGGCGTTGATACCGCTGGGGTTGACTACCTGGTGGATGGCATCCAGAATGTCGAACTTGGACTCCACAAAGCGGGTCAAATACTGCTCTTCAAAAATAAAGAGATAGCGCTCCCGCTGATAGCGGCGCAGCAATCCGCCGGTCTGAGCCACCCAGGCGTCCAGACGGTTATCGATTTCCAGGGCGATGTTGGAGCGCTCGTTGTCCGTGAGGTTTTTGGTGAGGTCCTCGTAGTTGTCAATGAGCAGCACCGCAGCTACCGGGCGGGTGGCGGTATACTGGTCCCGGACCAGACAGAACTCGGTGACATCCACCCAGTAGGTAGTGGCCAAAAAGCCTCCTGTACGCCCGCCGGTACGCACCAGATGTCCAAAGACCAAAAAGCGCCGGCTGCCGTAGGTGACCTCGGTGGGGCACTCGCTTTTGCCCTCCATCAGCCAACGGGTGTCAAAGTCGGGAATCAGAGCAGACAGCTTGGCATCAAAGAGATGTTCCCGCTGGCCGGTGAGCTCCAAAAAGCGGTTGTTGGTCCAAACGATGTCGTCGCTTTCCGGGCGGAAGAGAACCATGGGCAGTGGGGAGTTCACCATGGTATCCTTGGTGGCGGTGTCTACCGTTCCCGTGAAGCTGTCCAGATATTTGTTCAGCTCCTTCCGGCGGCGGTGGGCACTCTCCCGGCTGTAGAGCCCCAGGCAGGCGATGATCACCAGCTCTGATGCCGCCAATACCCAGGAATAAAAGCCTGAGAACAGGGCAAAGAGAATGAGACAGATAAAGTACAGCCGAAAACTGGGCTGAAGCAGCTGATTAAGCTTGCGGTTCAAAAAAATACCCCCTTGTTTCTTTCCGAGGGAATGGGACTACACAATAAAGGTATTTTATTATAGCAGATCATCCGCCAGAAAACAAGAGGGACGGGAGAGTGGGACGGGAGAAGAAAAAACAAAAAAATCTTTCCCTGGGCCGGACCAAACCGTTGCGCCACGGGGGGAATACTGCTATAATAGGGAAAAACCGCCCCCTATTGTGTTGGAGGAGAGACGGCTTTTGAACACAAAGAAACGAGATTTAGGAGGAATTCCCATGGAAAACATCAAAATCACCCGTGCGGCTACTTTGAAGGAGAAGCCCGACTCCTCCAAGTTGGTGTTCGGAAAAAATATGACCGACCATATGTTCCTGGTGGACTATGACGAGGGCCAGGGCTGGCATGATCCCCGCATCGTTCCCTACGGCCCCCTGCAGATCGACCCCGCTGCCAAGGTGCTCCACTACGCCGAGGAGATCTTCGAGGGCCTGAAGGCTTACCGCACCGCCGACGGTTCCATCCAGCTTTTCCGCATCAAGGACAACATCGACCGGATGAACAAGTCTGCTGAGCGTCTGTGCCTGCCTCAGATCCCTGAGGAGCTGGCCATGGCCGGTATCATGGAGCTGGTGAAGGTGGAGCAGGACTGGGTGCCCTCTGAGAAGGATACCTCCCTCTACATCCGTCCCTTTATGATCGGCCTGGATGCCGCTTTGGGCGTGCACTCCTCCAAGCACGTGCAGTACATCGTAGTGGTCTGCCCCGTGGGTGCCTACTACCCCGAGGGATTGAACCCCGTCAAGATCTACGTGGAGGATCAGGATGTCCGCGCCGTCAAGGGCGGTACCGGTATGGCCAAGACCGGCGGCAACTACGCCGCTTCCCTCCGGGCCGGCGACCGGGCGGAGAAGGCCGGCTACAGCCAGGTGCTGTGGCTGGACGGCGTACACCGCAAGTACATTGAAGAGGTCGGCTCCATGAACGTGATGTTCAAGGTGGCCGGCAAGATCCTCACTCCCGACCTGAACGGCTCTGTGCTGGACGGCATCACCCGCCGCTCCTGCATCCAGCTGCTGAAGGATTGGGGTTATGAGGTAGAGGAGCGGCGCATCTCCGCCGAGGAGCTCTTCGAGGCTGCTGAGAACGGCACCCTGGAGGAGGCCTGGGGCACCGGCACCGCCGCTGTGGTCTCTCCCATCGGCGAGCTGGCGATGGAGGACAAGAAGGTCACCGTCTCCGGCGGCAAGATCGGTCCTGTCACCCAGAAGCTCTACGACGAGCTGACCGGTATCCAGTGGGGCCGCGTGGCCGATCCCCACAACTGGATCACCAAGCTGTAAGATAAAGAGAAATGAAAATCCCGGAAGCGAGAGCTTCCGGGATTTTTTGTGGCCAGATGGGAAGGGGAGGGTCAGTGATTGGCCAGGTTGTAGATGGCCAGAATGTCCTCGTGGCCCAGAACGCGGAAGGAGCCGATGGTGCGCTGGCCATGGAAGGTGCAGCCCACAGTGAGCATCTCCAGGACCTGGGCAGACTGCACCGAGCCTAAAAGCTCACGAATGCAGGTGGGCATGCCGATGGAACGGAAGTAGTCCTCGGTGGCCTCGATGGCGGCCAGGGCCTGCTCCTGTTCGGTTTTTCCGGTGGAATCCAGTCCCCACACCTGCTGTCCAAACTGGGCAAAGCGGGCGGGGTTGACGTCCAGGCAGTACCGGGCCCAGCTGCCCCACATGGCGGACAGGGTGGCGCCGTGGGCGGCATCAAAGCGGGCGCTCAGCTCATGACCCAGCTGGTGGGTGGCAAAGTCCATAAGGGCGCCCAGGCCGGTGAGGCCGTTGTGGGACAGGCTGCCTGCCCACATGAGCTCGCTCATGGCCTGATAGTCTCCCGGATGCTCCAGAGCCAGACGGCCGTTGCGGACGACGGTGCGCAGCAGCCCCAGGGAAATCTCGTCGGTAAGTTCGTTGGTGGTGATGGGGTTAAAGTACCGGTCCATGGTGTGCATCATAATATCCACAATGCCGCAGCTTACCTGATAGGGGGGCAGAGTAAAGGTGAGCTCCGGGTTCATAATGGCAAAACGGGGCCGATGGAGGTCGGTACTGAAGCCGCGCTTTTCCAGCGTGTCGTCCCGTGTGAGCACGGAGGAATGGCTGCTTTCGCTGCCTGCAGCGGGGATGGTGAGGACAACGCCCACAGGAAGGGCCTTTTCCAAAGGAACCCTCCGCAGCCAGATATCCTCCCAGATGTCCAGCTCCGGATTGGCTGCTCCGTCGGCGATGGCCTTGGCGGTGTCGATGACACTGCCTCCGCCCACGGCCAGCAAAAAGTCAGCTCCAAAGTCCAGGGCCTTTTTTAGACCCTCCCGCACCAGGCTGAGCCGGGGGTTGGGCTTTACGCCGCCCAGCGTTTCATAGGTAAGGCCCTTTTCGGTTAAGGAGGTGAGAACGCGATCCAAAAGTCCGCTTTTTACCGCGCTCTGTCCGCCATAGACTACCAGTACCCTGGAGGCACCCCAGGCGGCAGCCTGAGCACCCGCCTGCTGTTCCGTGCCGGGGCCGAAGATGATATTGGTAGGGGAGTAAAATTCAAAGGCCTGCATAAAAAAACCTCCTAACAAATAGTGGACAATCCACGATGAAATTAAAGATTCAAGCTGGCAATAAATTGCCGGGCCACGCGGGGGGTGCGGCCGGAGTGGCGGATCTCCCAGGTCATAGCCTGGGCGTGGAGCTGATCCCGGCTCATCTGTACCCCCGCCTGGTCGGCCAGATAGTCCACCAGGGCCAGATAGCCGTCCCGGTTCATGGTGAGATAGGGGATGCGCAGACCAAAGCGCTCGGCCAGGGCAGTCTTTTCAGAAATGGTCTCAAAGGTATCCACCTCATCCCCGGCCCGGTCGGTAAAGGTCTGGCGCACCAGGTGGCGGCGGTTGGAGGTAGCATAGATGGCCACATTATCCGGCCGTTTCTCCAGACTGCCCTCCAGAATGGTCTTCATGGAGGAGTAGGTTTTGTCATCCTGGTCAAAGGCCAGGTCATCAATAAAAAGAATGAACTTCTGACGCCGCCGGGCCAGAGAGCGGATGAGGCTGGGAAGGCCCGTGAGGTTTTCTTTTTGAATTTCAATGAGGCGCAGATCTTCCATGCCGGGCAGGTAGAGCATGGATTTGACCGTGGCAGACTTGCCGGTGCCGCCGTCTCCGAAGAGCAGTACGTTGTTAGCCTGACGGCCGGACATCATCAGACGGGTGTTCTGCTCCACCTGGCCCCTCTGATGCTCATAGCCTAAGAGGTCTTGAGGCTTTGGACAGTCCGGGTCGGCTACAGGGACCAGTTGTCCGTCCTCCCAAAGGAAGGCCCGGTACCGGGCATAGAGCCCCGCTCCGTGCTCCCGGTAAAACTGGGTGAGCGAGTCAAAATCAAAGGGAGCAGAGGAGCGCCAACGGGGAAGACCGGCCAAAACAGCGGCATAGTCCTGGGGGAGCAGCTCCTTCATAGCATCAACAAAGCGGTCACAGTCGGTCTGTGCCAAAATCACAAAAGTTTCCACATCCCGGCGGGCGGCGTTTTCCAGAGCGGGGTCGCCTCCGCCCTGTTCGGCCAGTAAGGCATAGGGACTCTCCTCATACCGAAGATGGTCCCACAGCCAGGGGCCCATCCCCTGAAAACCCTCCTGGCGCAGGGAGTAAAACAAGGAGCAGTAGGCATCCAGGGCCCGTTCCCCCTGCCTGGCGACCAGGGCATCGATCAGATCGGCAGCATGAAGAAAAACAGGCTGCTTTTTGAGTGTGCGGAAGGCGGATACCCCCTGAAGGGCAGCCCGGAGAGAAATAAAATTCATGGCAGATGCTCCTTAAAAAACGATGTTTTTCTCATTTTAATGTGCTGTGCCGCCCTTGTCAACGGTTTTGCCCTGTGGTAGAATGTCTTGAATTGAAATCGGGGCCGTTTTGCCCCCTCTCAGGAGGTCCCCATGGTATCCATTGGAGGAATTACAATTGAAACACCCCTGGCCCTGGGCCCCATGGCCGGAGTGACCGATATGGCCTTTCGTACCATCTGCCGGGAGCAGGGGGCGGGGCTTACCTGTACGGAGATGGTCAGTGCCAAGGCGCTGTGCTACCAGGACAAGAAGTCCATTCCATTGCTTCAGATGGGAGAAAATGAGACGCCTGCCGCCGCCCAGATCTTCGGCAGTGACCCGGTGTGCATGGAGGAAGGAGCGGCCATTGCCCACGAGGTGTCCGGGGCGGATATCATTGACATCAATATGGGCTGTCCGGTGCCAAAGGTGGCCAATTCCGGGGATGGTTCCGGGCTTATGCGCAATCCTGACCTGGCCTTCAAGGTAGCTCAGGCGGTGATCCGGGGAGCCAAATGTCCGGTGACGGTGAAGTTTCGCCTGGGCTGGGACAAGGGCTCTATCAACTGTGTGGAATTTGCCAAAGCTATGGAAGAGGCTGGGGTGGCCGCTGTGGCGGTCCATGGACGGACTCGGGTGCAGATGTACGCGGGCACGGCTAACTGGGACTGGATCCGGGAGGTCAAAAAGGCGGTCAAAATTCCCGTCATTGCCAATGGAGATGTGTTCAAGGGCACAGATGCCCCCCGTATTTTAAAGTATACCGGGGCGGACATCGCCATGATTGGCCGGGGGGTATTTGGAAACCCCTGGATTTTTGCCCAGTGCAAGGCCGCCCTGGAGGGCCGGCCCATCCCCGAGATGCCGCCGCTGAGCCAGCGGTGTGATACGGCGGTGCGGCAGTTTGAACTGGCGGCAGCCAACAAGGGAGAAAAAATTGCCTGCCTGGAGGCCAGAAAGCAGTATGCCTGGTATTTGAAGGGCGTACCCCACGCAGGGTATTATAAGGAACAGATCGTGAAGATCACCACTTTGGAGGATGTGTACCGCATTACGGCGGGCATCAAGCGGGACCTTTGTTCATAAAAGGCAAGGGCAGAAGATCAGAATTAGGGGGTGAGCCCGGTGAGCGACCGGGACCTGGTGGCGCGGGCCAGGGCGGGAGACCAGGAGGCCTTTGCGCGGCTTGTGGAAGAAAATCAAAATAAGGTCTATTCCCTGGCGCTGCGGCTGGTGGGAGACCGGGAGGAGGCAGCGGATCTGGCCCAGGAGGCCTTCCTGAAGGCCTGGCAGGGACTGAAATCCTTCCAGGGGGACAGCAGCTTTGCCACCTGGATCTACCGTCTGACCACCAATGTCTGTATTGACTACCTGCGCCGGCAGAAGCGGAGGCAGGGAGTAGAGTCGGCGGTCTCCTTGGATGACGAGGACAGCGGCTGGGCCGAGCCGGCGGACTGGGACCAGGACCCGCAGCGGAAGCTGGAGCAGTCGGAGCGGGGCCGTGCCCTGGCCCGGGCCATGGAACAGCTTCCGGACCATCAGCGCCGTGCCCTGGTGCTGCGGGAGCTTTCGGGTCTTAGCTATCAGGAAATAGCCCAGGCCATGAGCCTGGATTTGGGAACGGTCAAGTCCCGGATTGCACGGGCACGACTGGCGCTGCGAAAAATTTTGCTTTCGGATGGGAACTTTTCCGGTGCTGCGCCGTCTAACCCTACGAATGAGAAGAAAAGGAGGTGAAGCCCATGGCTTGTCAGCACTATTATGAGCTGATATCCCAGCGTCTGGATGGTGAATTGACCTGGGAGGAAGAGCAGGAACTGGAGTCCCATCTTGCCGACTGCCCCAGCTGCCGGGCTTTGGCCGAGCAACTGTCTGGGCTTCACGAGGATTTTTCCGCACTGGAGGAAATTCCCGCCCCTGAGGGGTTTGCCCAGGGCGTGATGGATCGGATCCGGATGGAGGAAACTAAAAAAGTGATCCCGCTGTTCCGGCGTCCCCAGTTCAAAGCGGCCGCAGGTCTGGCTGCCTGCCTGGTGTTGTGTGCAGGCCTCTATGGGGTCGGCCAGCTTAATTTGCCCGTTCAGAATGGGACGGTCCAGTCTGCGAGTGCGACGATGGAAAATCAGCCGGAGGATACGCTGCCCCAATATAAGGCCAGCCAGGCTCCCGCGGACTCGGACCCCGAGGTGGAGGATGCGCCGGGGGTGACCGGCTATTCATTTGCCTCTGAGGAACCAACTGTGGATGAGCCGGCCCAGTCTGAGCAGATCGCCCCCAAAGTTTATGGCAGTGACAATCCCTCCCAGGTTCGTTCCGAAGGGAAGAATACCCTTGTGGAAGCGGAAAAGCCTGAGGAAGAGATTCAAAACACACAGCTTCCCAACAATGCTTTGGACAGCCAAGTGCCCCAGGGAGATCAGCAGGATGCGTCCAACGGGGAAGGTCAGGACGACCCGGAATCCACGGTTGGCGTAACGGACGCCGCTATTGGGGAAGAAGGAGAGGCGCGGTCCTTCCAGAATGAACAGTACCTCTCTGTGACCTACGGCGCCACCCCACAGGCCCCCTCGGCTGTGATTTTGGGCAGTGTCCAGTCTTTGACGGACTATCTGGCCGCCTTTCCGGAGGACGATTTGACCGCCGTGGCAGAAAGCTACGATGCGGCCTACTTTGAGACTGGCCGGCTGCTGGCTGTCGTGGTTGAGACCGGGAGTGGTTCCAATTCCTTCACGCTGGCAGAGGACGGTTTGGACGCAGAACAGGTGGTTCTGGAGGAGAATCGTCCCCAGGAGGGGACGTGTGATATGGCCGCCTGGCTCATTGTGGCTGAGGTCGGCACAGAGTTCTCCGAGGGAGAAACCCTGGAAGTGTCCGTTGTTACCCCCTGAAGGAAAAACAATCAGATCAAGCGGCCCCCTGCGCGCGGCAGGGGGCCGCTCTTTTGTTATCCTGAGAGGGCAGAGGGCTCTTTCGTGATTCTCACCAAAATTTATCAAAAAAACAGTTGTCAGGACGGCGGGTTTAGTGTATAATGACTAACAGGCTGTAACACCCCGCTGACGTGATAAATTCTGTCCGGGGCGGAACAATAGTCCAAACATAAGGAGTGGAACAAGACATGAGATATTCTGTACAAAACATCCGCAATGTCTGCTTGCTGGGACATGGTGGCAGTGGTAAAACTGCCCTGGCGGAGAGTCTGCTGTATATGACCGGCGCCATTGACCGTATGGGCAAGGCTGCCGATGGCAATACCGTGTGCGATTACGACCCTGAAGAGGTCAAGCGTCAGATCTCCATCTCCCTGTCTGTGGCCCCTGTGGAATTCAAGGGCTGTAAGATCAACGTGCTGGACACTCCGGGCGGCTTTGATTTCTCCGGTGAAGTGATGGAGGCCCTCCGGGCCGCCGACGCCGCGATCATCGTCTGCTCCGCCAAGGACGGCATTTCCGTGGGTCTGGAGAAGGCCTGGAAGTACTGCGAGGAGCGGAACATGCCCCGGTTTATTTATATTTCCAAGACCGACGAGGATAACTCTGACTATAACGCCACCTTCGAGGCTCTGCGTGCCAAGTACGGCAACAAGATCGCTCCCCTGGTGGTGCCCATCTGGGACGAGAGCAAGAAAGTCATCGGCATCATCGACGTGCTCAACAAGCGCGCCTATGAGATGCGCAACGGCAAGCGGGAGGAGATCGAGATTCCCGAGGGCAAGGACGAGGTCATTACCGAGTTCCACGATGCGCTGAAGGAGTCCGTGGCCGAGACCAGCGAGGAATTTATGGACAAGTTCTTCTCCGGCGAGGACTTCACCTATGCCGAGATGATCCAGGGCCTGCGCCAGGGCGTGCGTGAGCTGAGCCTGTTCCCCGTGCTGTGCGGTTCCGCCGTCAACACCATGGGCTCTCTCATGCTCATGGACTACATCGCCGAGCTGCTGCCCACTCCCATGGAGGGCAACTATCACAAGGCCACCCGCCAGGACGGCGAGACCGAGGAGTTCGTGGTTTCCCCCGGCGGCGTGCCCACTGCGTTCGTGTTCAAGACCGTCTCCGATCAGTACGGCAAGTACTCCTTCATCAAGGTCCTCTCCGGTGTTATCACCTCTGACCTCACCCTGGTCAATTCCCGCACCGGCGCCAGCGAGAAGCTGGGCCGCCTGTATCAGATGCGGGGCAAGAAGGCCGAGGAAGTTAAGGAGCTGGGCTGTGGTGACATCGGTGCCATCGGCAAGATGGAGAAGGTCAAGACCGGCGACACCCTGTGCGATCCCCGTAAGGTGGTCTCCCTGAAGCAGATCCCCTTTGCTGAGCCCTGCTATTCCGTGGCCATCGCCCCCAAGACCCGCGGCCAGGAGGACAAGGTGGCCCAGGGCCTGTACCGCCTCAATGAGGAGGATCCCTCCTTTACCCTGGTCAACAACGCCGAGACTCACCAGATGGTGCTCACCGCCGCCGGCGACATCCAGGTGGATGTGTTGGTGAGCAAGCTGAAGAGCCGCTTCAATGTGGAGACCCAGCTCAGTGAGACCCGTGTGCCCTATCGTGAGAAGATCCGTAAGACCGTCCAGAAGCAGGGACGTCATAAGAAGCAGACCGGCGGCAGCGGCCAGTTCGGTGACGTGTGGATCCGCTTTGAGCCCAATCCCGAGGAGGAGCAGATGGTCTTTGCCGAGGAAGTGTTCGGCGGCTCTGTGCCCAAGAACTTCTTCCCCGCCGTGGAAAAGGGCCTGCGGGAAGCCTGCGTCCATGGTCCCCTGGCCGGCTATCCTGTGGTCAACCTGAAGGCTGTGCTCTATGATGGAAGCTACCACCCCGTTGACTCCTCTGAAATTGCCTTCAAGACTGCTGCCCAGCTGGCCTACAAGGCCGCCATGCCCGAGGCCAACCCCGTGCTGCTGGAGCCTGTGGGTGAGCTGAAGGTCACCGTGCCCGACAGCTACATGGGTGATGTGATCGGCGATCTGAACAAGCGCCGCGGCCGCGTGATGGGTATGACTCCCACCGGCGACGGAGAGCAGATCATTGAGGCTGAGGTGCCCATGGCTGAAATGACCAGCTACGCCATCGATCTGCGGGCTATGACCCAGTCCCGCGGCTCCTATACCTTCCACTTTGTCCGTTATGAGGATTGTCCTCCTGCGGCCCAGGAGAAGGCTATTGCTGCCGCCAAGGCCATGGCTGAGGAATAAGGTTTTCAAAAGTCCGCCCCAACTGGGGCGGACTTTTTTGCGCAAAATTTTCCCTCCCCTTCTTCAACGGCTTTACCCAAGAGGCGATCTGTGCTATACTAACTCTAACTGAATTGAATTTCCCGAGGAGGAGATACTATGGATCTGACTGAGCAGAAAGTGAGCAGTCAAACCATTTTTGAAGGGCAGATCGTCAAGCTGACTCTGGACCAGGCCCGGCTGCCCGACGGCAATTTGGCCAGCCGGGAAGTAGTCTATCATCCCGGTGGTGTAGCGGTACTGGCGCTGGATGAAGAGAACAATGTTTTTCTGGTGCGGCAGTACCGCTATCCCATCCAGCAGCTGCTGCTGGAGCTGCCTGCGGGAAAGCTGGATCATGGAGCCGAGGAGGACATTCTTCTGGGAGCCAAGCGGGAGCTGAGCGAGGAGACCGGCCTAGAGGCGGAGGAGTGGACCTATTTGGGTTATACCCTGGCTTCCCCCGGATTTTGCACCGAGGCCCTCCATATGTATTTGGCCCGGAAGCTGACCAAAAAGCAGCAGCATCTGGACGCGGACGAATTTCTGGATGTGATTACTATGCCCTTTGACAAGTTGGTGGAGCAGGTGATGGACGGTACCATCACCGATGCAAAGACTGTCTCTACCACCCTAAAGGTAAAGGTCCTGCTGGGACTGTAAGGAAGAATAGAAGGAGGTCCCCCATGGGAAAAACTGTTTTGATCGTGGAAGATGAACAGAATATTGTGGATATTCTGTCCTTTAACCTGAGCCGGGAGGGGTACGATACCCTGGAGGCCTATGACGGGCCTACGGGACTCCAGCTGGCTTTGGAGCAAAACCCCGACCTCATTCTTTTGGATTTGATGCTGCCTGGGATGAATGGCTTTGATGTCTGCGCCAAAATCCGGCAGAGCGGGAATGCCATTCCCATCATCATGCTCACGGCCCGTGAGGAAGAAGAGGATAAGGTTTTGGGTCTGGAACTTGGCGCCGACGACTATATCACAAAACCCTTCTCCATGCGGGAGCTGCTGGCACGGGTGAAGGCTAACATCCGCCGGGTGGGCATGGCGCCGCCTGCCGGAGCAACGGTTTCCGCGGCCGCCGTTCAGGATGGAGGCCGGGTGACCATTGACGAAGAACGGGCTACGGTCTATAAGGACGGCAGCCCCATGGACCTGACCCAGCGGGAGTATGACCTGATCCGCTATCTGGCAGCCCAGCCAGGGAAGGTCTTTTCACGGGAGGCTCTGATGGAGCACGTGTGGAACTATGAGGGCTATGTGGGCGATGTACGGGCTGTGGATGTGGCCGTGCGGCGCCTGCGGGAAAAGTTTGAGGATGACCCTGCCAATCCCCAGTTTATTAAGACAAAGCGGGGAATGGGATACTACTTTGGCGAATAACCGGAAGTTCCGAAGAGGAGGGGGGTGCCCCTATGCTGCGCAGCTTACATACAAAACTGGTCATGATCATGGTTTTGCTCATCCTGTCGCTGATGCTGGTGGTGGGGGCCTTTCTCATCAACTCGGTGGCCGCTTTCTACCTGGAGGATTTCTATACCCAGGTTTCGGATGTGTTCAAGGACCCCAGGCTTAAGCACGACCTGGAGACCGAGACGGAAGGGGAAGAGGATGGCGCTGCCCAGCTGGAACTGGTGCTGGAGGCCTATGCAGGTGAGCTGGGGGTAAACAGCCGCAACCGGAAGCTTTACATTTTGGATGAAAACGGCGAGTGCCTGATCGCGCCCGAGGGGGAGGAAGCTCCTCTGGAACTGACGGAAAACCTGATGTTTGCCCTGACCACCGGTATGGAAACCGGTGAGACGGGAGACGAGAGTAATTTGGCGCTGGACTATATGGATGTAGCCATCCCCATTCACCGGGGGGAAAATGGGTATGTCATTTATATTTTGGACAACAAGACAACTGCGGATAGCTTGACCAATCAGATGTTTATCCTGATCGTGGAAGCGCTGATTTTCGGCCTGGTGATCTCCATCCTGCTCTCCTTCCTGCTGTCCAAAACCATGGTCATCCCCATTCAGCGGCTGACGGAAGGAGCCATGCGTCTGGCAGAGCGGGATTTTTCTCGAAAAATTGAGGTCCCGTCTCAGGATGAGATCGGCGTGCTCACCGAGACCTTCAATGACATGGCCGGTCAGCTCCAAGACACTCTGCGCCAGGTGGAAAACGAGCGCAATAAGCTGGATACCCTCTTCCTTCATATGAACGATGGTGTGGTGGCCTTCTCGCGGGAGGGCACGGTGATCCATTCCAACCCCGCCGCTGCCCAGATGCTTCTGCGGAGAATCAGCGGGGAGACCACCTACGATCAGCTTTTTGGTGAGGTCGCCTCGCTGGACCAGGTGCTGGCCGTTCCCGACCATCTGGAGGGAGAAATGCGGGTGCGGGATAGTTTTCTGCAGCTGCTTATGGCTCCTTTTGACCGTGGGCAGGCAAATGGCGGTGCCCTGGTGGTCATTCACGATGTGACGCAGCAGCGGAAAAATGAGGAGATGCGCCGGGAGTTTGTGGCCAATGTGTCCCATGAGCTGCGCACCCCTTTGACCAATATCCACTCTTACGCCGAGACGCTCACCGAAAGTGCCGGGGATATTCCGCCGGAGATGGAGAAGAAATTCCTGGGCGTGATCCTCAACGAGAGCGAGCGAATGACCCACATCGTCCAGGACTTGCTGACCCTGTCCCGGTTTGACTCCAACCGGGACGAGCTGAAGCTGGGGTGTTTTTCCTTCGGCGATGCAGTTCAGGACCTCTACAACGCGGTGTATATGGAGGCCCAGCGCCACAGCCATACTCTTATTCTTGACCTGGAGCCCGATCTGCCTGATATTGTGGCCGACCGGGAGCGGATTGTTCAGGTGATGATGAATATCGTTTCCAATTCGATTAAATATACCCCTGACGGGGGGCATATTACCATTGCGGCCGGGCGTCGTGAGGATCGCGTGTGGCTGGTGGTAGATGACGACGGCATCGGCATTCCAGAGGAGGACCGCCCCCGGATTTTTGAGCGCTTCTACCGGGTGGATAAGGCCCGTTCCCGTCAGTCCGGGGGCACTGGCCTGGGGCTGTCCATTGCCAAGGAGATCGTGGACCGGCACCAGGGCAAACTGAGCCTGATGAATAAGCAGGGGCCTGGACTTGCGGTGAAACTGGAGCTGAAGATCGAGGGACCAAGCCATGAAGCAAAATCATAAGCGGCGGGCGATCGAACTAAGTAAGGACGTCTTGATCCTTCTGCTGACCTGTTCCGCCCTGTGGCTGGCGGCCAGAACCCAGCTGTTGGCCCCACTGGATAACCTGCTGGGTGAGGAGCGGCCTGAGACGGTGGCAGGACAGGAGCAAATGGGAACCCAGACGGGGAGTGCTTTGCCCATGGCCATGGTTGTGAACGTTCCCGAAGGAAGAATACTGACGGAGGAGACGGGACTGCCTGGAGAAGGGGAAGGCATCCGGTCAGGCATTGTCCATGACCAGCAGGCCTGTCAGGAGCTGTTTCAGCAGGTGGCCGGTGTGCTTGTGGAGGCGATGTCCGGCACTGTGACGCCGGAGACGATCGACCGGGAGCGGTGGGAAGCTGCCCTGACGGAACAGTTGGGGGTCTATATGGACTTTCAAGGGGAGCTTCCTATGCCTGTGCTGGCGGCCTGGCTGTCCGGCGGAAGCACCCAGCTGCAGGGGAACGTTCGGCGGCTGATCCTCGCTGGAGAGGAGGACGGAGTCGTCCTCTACTACCGGAATGAGGAGGACGGCAACTATTATCGGTGCGCCTGTGAAATGGGCGATGGTAAGGTATTGGAGCAAGCGCTCGCCTCATTTACGGATAACGGGGTTTTTTATGCCTTTGAGTCAGAGGAATACCAAATTCTGGCGCCGGATACCCTTCTTTTTCCCAATACCCCCAATCTGGAGGTTTATACCGTCTCTAACCCGGTAAATGGGGGCGAGGCTTCCCTGCAGGAACTGGTGCGAGATTTGGGCTTTTCATTGAATTCCACCAACTTTTATTCCACGGACGAATGGGTAGCCCGCAGTGGAGATGACAGCGTTCGGTTATCGGAGCGAGGAACCGTGGAATATACTGCTGGGGATGACAATGGCGTCCTGCCTGTGATACAGGGAGATGGCAGCAGTCTTTACCAGAGCGTGGAGACTTGCCGGAAGGTGGCGGCTATTTTGATGAATGGCCGCTGCGGGGATGCCAGGCTCTACCTGAGTGCGGTTCGTGAGACACAGGACGGATTGGAAATTGAGTTTGACTATAGCCTGAATGGAATCCCGGTTTGTATGGACCAGGGAAGTGCTGCGCATTTCTTGGTATCCGATGGTAAGATTGCCCAATTTACCATGCGCCTGCGAAGCTATGCAGCCAGCGGGACCACATCGGCGGTGATGCCGCCAAAGCAGGCCCTGGCGGCCTTTTCTGCCTTGAATCTGGAAGGGCAGGAGCTGATGCTGACCTATACGGACGGCGGCGGGGATACCATGAGTGCCGGCTGGGCGGCCAGACAGGAGTCTGGGAAGGAGGAATAGGGCCATGCCATGGACAAAGCTGAAAAATATCATTCTGCTGATCCTGGTGCTGACCAACCTCTTTCTATTGGCCTTGGTAGTCAGTCAAAGCCTGCAGAACAGGCGGCAAAACAGCCAGACCAGGGAACACACCGTGCTCTTTTTGGCGGAACGGGGCGTGGAAGTGAGTGCGGACAGCATTCCTCAGTCTATCGAGCTGCTGCCTCAGACTGCCGAGCGGAATCAGGAAAAGGAGCAGCAGACTGCGGCGCTTCTTTTAAAAGGAGAGGTAGAAAAAGAAGCTCGGGGCGGTGAGATTTACCGCTATTCCAACAGCCAGGGCTGGGTTCAATACCATAGTGACGGATCTTTTTCTGCCTATCTGGAGCCAGGTGTTTACCCGGCACAGGACAAGAAAGCTGCCTGTACGGCTATTTTAGAGACTGTGGGGTTTGAAGGGACGCTGCTGGAAGAGACGGAAGAGGAGCTCGTATTTCAGCAGACGTGGAATGAGATCCCTCTGTTTGGCCAGCGGGTCATCATATTTTGTGCCAACGGGAGTGTTAGTACGATTTCCGGCCAACGCCTGATAGGAGAGCCGGAGGTGGACCAAACGCGTAAGACCATTACCGTTTCCACCGCCCTGGTGCGGTTTCTCAATGGTGTGAGTACCTTGGGAGATGTGTGTAATCGCATTGACCGGGTAGAGGAGGGGTACGTGTGTACCGCCACCTTAACAGGTTCTATGCTCTTGACCCCCGCATGGCAGGTTACGACCGATACCGGAGCATACCAGCTGGATACGGTGACTGGGACGGTCTGGCGGGCGGAATAGCGGGAAAAGGGCAGAGAGGATCTGTGTAAAATGTACGACGTCTTAGTGCGCCGTGATCCTAGGGAGGAAATTCATGTCGAGACGGAATAATCCCGTGGGCATCTTGGACTCGGGAATCGGGGGATTTAGTGTGCTCAAGCAGGTTCAGCGCCTGCTGCCGGAGGAAAACATTCTGTATTTTGGAGACGGGGCCCATGTCCCCTATGGCAACCACCCGGAGCAGACCATTGTGGCCTTGAGCCGGTATATGTTTGAATTCATGGAGCAGCACCAAGTAAAAGTGCTGCTGGTGGGCTGCAATACCATCTCCTGTGTCACAGAGCAATGTGTGGATCTGGTGTCCTGTCCCGTCTTTAATGCGGTGCAGGCGGGGGTAAACGGTGCATTGTCCGGCGGAGGAGAGCGGGTGGGAGTCATTTCCACTGTGTTTACCCACAGCTGCCAGACCTACCCCCGGCAGCTTATGGCTCAGGGAGACAGGGGACTAAAGGTGTGCAGCCGGGGCTGCCCCAATCTGGCCAGCCTGGTAGAACATAATCTTGGAAGCGGCGAGGGGATGGACCGCGTGGAACAGGAGCTTCGCCGAGAGCTGGGGGAACTGGTGGAACAGGAAAAAATTCAGTGCTGCGTACTGGGCTGTACCCATTATTCTTTGGTCAGTGACCGGATTCAAAAGCTTTTTCCCCATTTGACTTTGGTAGACCCCGCGCAGGAGATGGCCCGGAACCTGGCGAGCTATCTCCGGGAGAACGACCTGACCAGAGAAGGCGGAGAAAAGGGCCGGGTGACGATCTATACGACCGGTGAAGTCAAGGAGTATACGCTGCGGGCAAATCAGGTAGGGCTGGAGCGTGTGGAACAGATCTGTTCCTACCCCGCCTTGGAAATTTGAGAAAAAACGGGGACGAGGACCGCAGGCCTTTGTCCCTGACTTTGTGCATACGGACGGAAAAGAGGTCCGCCGAGAAAGAGGTATAAAATGAGACAATTGCAGTTTGCTGTCCCGACGCTGTTCGGCCTGGAGGGCCTTTGTGCCGACGAGATGCGGCGGCTGGGATTGCCTGAGGTGAGGGCAGAAAATGGGCGGGTACTGTGTACAGGACAGGCGGCCGATTTACCCAGACTCAATTTGAACCTGCGCACTGGGGAACGGGTGCTGCTGGTGCTGGGGAGCTTTCCTGCTTCGGACTTTGACGCCCTGTTTGAAGGAACGAAGGCCCTGCCGTGGGAGGAGTTTATTCCGCGAGAGGGACAATTTCCGGTGAAGGGGCACAGCCTCAATTCGGCCCTCCATTCGGTGCCTGCCTGCCAGTCCATTGTAAAAAAAGCCATTGCTGCCCGTATGGGTCAGAAGTATCAGCTTCGTACACTTCCGGAGACGGGGGCACTGTATCAGGTGCAGTTTTCTATCATGGGGGATGTGGCCACCCTTATGCTGGATACCTCGGGAGCGGGACTACATAAGCGGGGGTATCGGGCACAGGGTGTGGCCGCTCCCCTGCGGGAGACCCTGGCCGCCGGTATGGTGCTCCTGTCCCGATATCGGGGGAGAGATCCCCTGTGCGATCCGTTCTGCGGCAGCGGTACGATCCCCATTGAAGCTGCCCTTATTGCTAAAAACCGTGCCCCAGGTCTGAACCGGAGTTTTTCCGCCCAGAAGTGGAGCTGGCTGGATAAAAAGCTTTGGATGTCCGCTGCAGACGAGGCCATGGACAAGGAATTTGACGGTGATTATGAGATCTGGGGTGGTGATCTTGACCCGGAAGCAGTAGCCTTGGCCCGCCACAATGCCCAGTTGGCTGAGGTAGAGGATGTGGTGCACTTTGAGGTGTCCGATGCCCGGACGTTTCATTGGGGCGGTATCCATGGCCGGGTGGTGACCAATCCCCCCTACGGGGAACGGATCATGGAACGCCGGGAGGCGGAGGAGCTCTACCGGGCTTTTGGCAAGGCTTGGGATAAGTTCCCGGAGGGGTGGAGCTTATATCTGCTGTCCTCCCACACGGAATTTGAACGAACCTTTGGAAAAAAGGCGGATAAAAAGCGTAAGCTCTACAACGGAATGCTTAAGTGCGACCTGTTTATGTACGGAATAAAGTGAGAAGGGCCGGGAGAGCGTGAGACATTTGTTTATCATCAACCCCGCAGCCGGGAAACAAGAGACCACCGCCCAGCTGGAGGGACTGCTGTCCCAAGTGAGCTTTCCCCACCGAGTGGTTTATACGAAAGGAGAGGGAGATGCCCAGCGCCTGACCCAAGAGGCTGCTGCTTGTCCTGAGCCTCTGCGGGTCTATGCCTGCGGAGGGGACGGAACCCTGAACGAGGTGGTAAATGGAGCGGCAGGGCTTGAGCATGTGGCAGTTACAAACGTCCCCAAAGGGACCGGGAATGATTTTCTGAAAATCTTTGGACCGGATTACCGGGAGCGGTTTTATGACCTGGAGGCACTGGCTCAGGGACCGCAGCGGGCCTTTGATCTGATGGATTGCAACGGAAAGCTGGGCCTGGACGTGGTGTGTGCCGGAGTGGATGCCCGCATTGCGGCAGATGTCCACCGGTATAAGGATCTGCGTTTTGTCTCAGGAATGGGGGCCTATGTGCTCTCCCTGGTGGAAAATGTGTTTTTCAAGGGAATTAACCGCCCTATGACGGTAAAAATGGGGGATATTTCCTGGGACAACCGTCAGACTGCTATTTTGTGCATCTGCAATGGCCGCTACTATGGAGGAGGTTTTATGCCGGTAGCGGAAGCTATGCCTGATGACGGGGTGCTGGATATGCTGCTGGTTCGGCAGGTGAGCCTGCCTACCTTTTTGCGCCTGGTGGGAAAATATGCCAAGGGACTTTACCGCAATTACCCTGAACTGATTTTGGAGCACCATGGCAAGGCGGTGTCGTTCTGTGCACGGGAGCCAATTACGGTGGTGGTGGACGGGGAAGTGATGGTAGATACCAGCTTCACCGTTCGGCTTTCCGAGAAGAAGATCAACTTTTTCTTTCCAGAGGGCTGTGATTACCGAATGGAGAAGAAAATTAGCACTTAAAGAGCTTGTTTGTGAACAAAAAGTAAATTCTAAAAAATTGGCCTCCAATTTTTCAAAATTGGGGGTTGATTTTTTGGGAGAAAGCGGTTATTATCATAGTTAGATTTAGCACTTGAATAAAAAGAGTGCTAAACTGCTGGATTCGTAATTGGAAAATTTATATCATATAAGGAGGAACCTGTTATGAAACTCAAACCCCTGGCTGACCGTGTCATTGTAAAGCTGGTGGAGGCTGAGGAGACCACCAAGGGCGGCATCATCCTCACCGGCGCCGCCAAGGAGAAGCCCGAAGTGGCTGAGGTCATTGCTGTTGGCCCCGGCGGTATGGTGGACGGCAAGGAGGTCGTTATGACCGTGAAGGTGGGTGACAAGGTCATCACCAGCAAGTATGCCGGCACCCAGGTGAAGCTGGACGGCGAAGAGGTCACCATTGTCCGTCAGAACGACATTCTGGCGGTTGTCGAGTAATAGTTTGATTTGATTTGGAGGTAATGCTTTATGGCTAAGATTATTTGCTACGGCGAGGAAGCCCGCAAGGCTCTGGAGAAGGGCGTCAATCAGCTGGCTGATACCGTGAAGATCACTCTGGGCCCCAAGGGCCGGAACGTAGTTCTGGATAAGAAGTTCGGCGCTCCCCTGATCACCAACGACGGTGTGACCATCGCCAAGGAGATCGAGCTGGAGGATCCCTTTGAGAACATGGGTGCTCAGCTGGTGAAGGAAGTTTCCACCAAGACCAACGATGTGGCCGGTGACGGTACCACCACTGCTACTCTGCTGGCTCAGGCCATCATTCGTGAGGGCCTGAAGAACCTGGCTGCCGGCGCCAACCCCATGATCATGAAGAAGGGCATTGCCAAGGCCACCGAGACCGCCATTGAGGCCATCAAGGGCAACAGCCAGAAGGTCAACGGCTCCGCTGACATCGCCCGCGTAGGCGCTGTCTCCTCCGGGGACGAGACCATCGGCAAGCTGATCGCCGAGGCTATGGAGAAGGTGGGCCACGATGGTGTTATCACCATTGAGGAGTCCAAGACTGCCGAGACCTATTCCGAGGTTGTGGAAGGCATGCAGTTTGACCGGGGCTATATCACCCCCTATATGGTCACTGACACCGAGAAGATGGAGGCCAACCTGGACGACGCCTTCATCCTCATCACCGACAAGAAGATCTCCAACATCCAGGAGCTGCTGCCCCTGCTGGAGCAGGTCGTCCAGTCCGGCAAGAAGCTGCTGATCATTGCCGAGGATGTGGAGGGTGACGCCCTGTCCACCCTGATTGTCAACCGTCTGCGCGGCACCCTGAACGTGGTGTGCGTCAAGGCCCCCGGCTTCGGCGACCGCCGCAAGGAGATGCTCCAGGATATCGCTATCCTGACCGGCGGCCAGGTCATCTCCTCCGATGTGGGTCTGGAGCTGAAGGAAGCTCAGCTGGGTCAGCTGGGCCAGGCCCGTCAGATCAAGGTCACTAAGGAGAACACCACCATTGTCAATGGCGCTGGTTCGTCCGAGGAGATCAAGGCCCGCATTGGCCAGATCAAGAGCCAGATCGAGGTTACCACCTCCGATTATGACAAGGAGAAACTCCAGGAGCGCCTGGCCAAGCTGGCTGGCGGCGTAGCCGTCATCAAGGTCGGTGCTGCCACTGAGGTGGAGATGAAGGAGAAGAAGCTGCGCATCGAGGATGCCCTGAACGCCACCCGCGCCGCTGTGGAAGAGGGTATCGTGGCCGGCGGCGGCACCGCTTACCTGAACGCCATCCCCGCTGTGGAGAAGCTGTACGCCGAGGTAGAGGGCGATGAGAAGACCGGCGTGCAGATCATTGCACGGGCTCTGACTGCCCCTGTGAAGCAGATTGCCGCCAACGCCGGCATCGACGGCTCCGTGGTTCTGGAGAAGATCCGTGAGTCCGGCAAAACCGGTTATGGCTTCGACGCCTACAATGAGACTTATTGCGACATGATCCCCAACGGCATTGTGGATCCCACCAAGGTGACCCGCTCCGCCCTGGAGAACGCCGCCTCCATTGCCAGCACCCTGCTGACCACCGAGGCCCTGGTCGCCGACAAGCCCCAGCCCCCCGCCCCTGCTGCTCCTGCTGCCCCTGATATGGGCGGTATGTACTAAGGCAAATTACTGTGAAGCCCGCGGCCTTGCGCCGCGGGCTTTTTTATGGGCTGGGGCTTGTGGGCGAAGCCGACCCAGGGGGCCCCGGCAAAGCCCAAAAATTTCATTTCCTCCTTACCGTAAAAAACACCGCTGCCTGTTGCCTCAGACAGCGGTGTTTTTTAAAAGACCATATCACGGGTCAAGTGGGGGGCAATGTTTCCAAGGTGCCCCGAAAGATTTTCCGTAGGTCAAAAAGTGTAACCATGATACACAAAGAAGTGATCAGCCCGGCCAGGGCAAGTATGATCAGGGTTGGTTCCCAGAGATCAGTCAGGAAACGGAGGGGGTGGGCGCACAGGGAGATGGCAGTGAGCAGCAGGGTCTGGCGGGTGCGCCACTTGAGGAGCCGCCGGTCCAGCGTCTGATCAGGCTGCTGGTATTTGGTGGCCAGGGCGGCGTAGTCGGTGAGCATCTGAAAGTGGAAGTACATGTTGGCCAGACCGATAATCAGGTCGATCACAGGGAAGTGTCCGTCCAGACCGGTACCTAGCCAGGAGGCTAGCCAGTTTCCTCCGTGCCATGCCGCCAGCAGGATGCCGAAAGGCCGCAGAAGCTCCAGGTCCCGCCGTTCGTTCTGCAATAGCTTGATAGCTGAAAGGAAGAGAAGATATCCCACGAAGGAGGGTAAGATGCTGACAGAACCCAGATTGAAGTCGAAGTACAGGAAGAAATACCCCCAGGCCGCTTTGGAAAGGGCGTCGTATATGGTTTGACGGTCTGTCATTGTGCGCCTCCTTCCTGAAGGCGGAGGGTGAGCTCCGCTGCCTTTTCTCCGTTGATGTAGAGGTCGGCCGCGTAGCAATCAGGAAGCAGGAAACTGTCCTTGCCAAATGCGTTACTACTGCCGCCGCCACCCATGGGGACGACAGGTCCCCAACCGGGGTCTAACCTCATGCTGGCCCAGTCTTCTCCGCTGGTGGAGCTGCCGCCGCCGCTTCCGTAGCCCGCGCTCTGAAGATAGGGGCGCTCCTCTCCTTCTTCCAGGGGGATGATAGAGGTCCCCAGGTGAGAAATAGCGGCTTTCTCTTCCTCAGAGCCCAAAAAGATGCAGCGCGTCCACTGGTTATGAGTAACTTCATCAAATTGAGCGTTGGGCTTTGGGACCGTGTCGAAGGAAGTAGAGGGGCCAAAGAACCAGCCGGAGCTGTTGTTCTCTTGAACGGTGTTGTCCACCACAAAGGTTTTTTGATAGCACACCTCCACCCGGAAGTTTTCCGCTATGCCCGAGTAGACAAAGGAGGGCAACTCCCGTATCCCCCAGCGCAGCGAGGCTTCCTGTGCTTCTACGGTTTGGATCCCGCTCTGCTCTGTAACCACCCAACGGTACGCTTCCTTCTGGACCAGTATCTGCTGGTATGCCATGTACATCGTATTTTCTTTCCACTGTCCGTCGGGAGCACCGCTGAGCTTGACTGCCACCAGGGCCTTGTAGGCGTTCTCTCCAGCGGGCTCCAGATTATAGATGCAGTAGCCCTCGCTCTGGTCGGGCTCTATGGGAAGCCCGGTGTTCCAGGTGGGCCAGAGACCCTCCTCCTGGCGCTCATGCATGATGCGGGCAATTTCCCCCTGCTGACGGAGGGGGGCACACATGGCCCGGTAGGAACCGCTGCTGGTGAGAAGAGATTTGGCATAGGTGTCAAGAGCTCCGGCGAAGGTGGTGCACCAGGTGGTGCGGGCGGAGGCCAGAGAAAGGTCAATGTCTGCGCTGCCAGAGAGCCGTCCCGCTTCGTTATAGACATTTACCGCTTGGGTGCCGAAGACCAGAGGGGCGGCCAGTATAATGGCCACGCACACGGACACCAGGGCCATCCCTGCGGGGTAACGCTTGAAGCGGACGATGGCCTCAATACGCTGGCGGATGTTTTTGCCCCCGTTGGAGGCAGAAGAGGTGCCTGGGGCGCGGGCGTATTTCTCATTAGCCATGGACAGAAGGATGCGGCCATATTCCCGGCGCTCCTCCCCTTCCAGCCGCTCCAGCACCCGCTGGTCGCAAAGAGACTCCAAATCGTTGCCCGCCTGGTCGGCGCAGTACCATAACAGGGGATTGCACCAGTGAATGCACCGAAGAAGGCAAATCACAAGGCCCCAGATCACGTCCCGGTATTTCAGATGTAATAGCTCATGGAGCAGGACCTTGTCATCGGTCTGGGGTCCAGCGGGCAGCACCAACACCGGAGAAAAGACGCCGCAGAGAAATGCGGATCCGGCCCCCTCGACCATCACAGCTTTGCATGTAGGAAGGTGGTACTGCTCCGCTGTGGTTTGAATTCTAGCCATCGTCTGCCCATCGGCGGGAGTGCTGGTGCGAAGCACCTGACGCAGACGGATATAGGAAAAAAGATAGCGCCCCAGCAGCACAAGAACTCCCAGCAAATAGACCCAATAAAGCCAGTCCCACCATGTGGCCGGGGGGAAAACGCTGGGCAGAGGAATGGGCGCGGTTACCTGGGTCAGGGTATAGGAACCTGTGAGGGCGGTTTTCAATGCCTCCACCCACATGGGCCAATTAAACAGCACATACCGCCCGAAAAACCCGGCAGGGAGCAGTAAAATAATGCCCAGAATCCCCCATACGGCAAATTGCCACCGGGGAGAGAGCTTGTCTCGGAACATGGCCTTGATAATGAGCAGAAGGACGGCCACGCCGGAGGCAGTTAACGTCTGAAGGAGAAATGCCCAGATGTCTCCCATGGATCACACCTCCATTTCGTCCAGCAGCCGCCGGAGCTCGTCCCGCTCCTGGGGGGAAATGGCTTCCTCTTTTAAAAAAGCGGCAATCAAATCTCCGGCGGAGCCCTGGTAGACCCGGTGGAGAAAGCTGTGCCGCTCCTGAGCCCGGCAATCCTCCCGGCTGAGCAGGGCCCGGTAGATGTGAGGGGAGACCTTCTTATCAATGGTCACCAGCCCCTTGGCCTCCATACGGGTGAGGTAGGTCAGCACTGTGTTTCGATTCCAGCCGGTGGCCGGACGCAGCGCCGCTACCAGCTGTCCCAGCTCGGCCCCGCCGGTCTCCCACAGGGCACCCAATACGGTCCATTCCCGGTCAGAGAGCTTATCCATAGAAATACCTCCTACAGGTGTAGTACAAAATCATACTACACCTGTAGGAGGCTTCTGTCAAGAGACAATTAAACGGAAGTATTTCGCGAGACTACAGTCTGCCTTACAGGCCCTGGGCGATCATGGCCTCCGAGATCTTTTTAAAGGCGGCAATGTCGTTGCCGGCAATGAGATCATAACCCAGGCCATATTCTTCCGCCGCGGCAGCGGAGGCATCGTAAATGGAGCTCATGATGTCCCGGAGCTTCTGGTCCACCTCGGCGGGGGTCCAGTTGTAGCGGATGGAGTTTTGAGCCATTTCCAGGGCGGAGACAGCCACGCCGCCGGAGCCGGAGGCTTTGGCACCTGCGGTGAGAATCTTGGGACTCAGGCGCAGCAGCTTCAGAGCTTCAGTAGTGGCGGGCATGTTGGAACCCTCTACATAGTAGCGCACGTCGTTGGCCAGGATATGCACTGCGTCTTCCACGTCCAGTTCGTTCTGGGTGGCACAGGGGATGACCACATCCACGGCAACTTCCCAGGGTTTCTTTCCAGGGAAGAAGGGAACGCCGAAGCGGTCGGCATAGAGGGAGACGCGGTCTTGGCCTTTGGCGCGCATTTCCAGCAGGAAGTCAAATTTCTCCTGGGTACTCACACCGGATGGATCATAGATGTAGCCGTCTGGACCGGAGAGGGTGATTACCTTAGCGCCCAGCTCGGTGGCCTTGCGGCACACGCCCCAGGTCATGTTGCCAAAGCCGGATACGGCAATGGTCTTGCCTTCGATGGGGTCCTTCTGGTGTTCCAGCATGCGGGCCAGGAAATAGACGGTGCCGAAGCCGGCGGCCTCCTGGCGGATCTTGCTGCCGCCATAGGTGAGGCCCTTGCCGGTAAGGGCGCTGCTCTCCGCTTTGCTCATCAGGCGCTTGTACTGGCCGTAGAGAAAACCGATTTCCCGTGCGCCCACGCCGATGTCGCCGGCGGGCACGTCGGTGTCAGAACCGATGTAGCGGTAGAGGGCGTTCATGAAGGACTGGCAGAAACGCATGATTTCCCGGTTGCTCTTGCCTCTGGGGTCAAAGTCGGCACCGCCGGCAGCGCCGCCGATGGGCAGTCCGGTAAGGGCATTTTTATAGGTCTGCTCAAAGCCCAAAAACTTGACCACCGAGGGGGTGACGCCGGGGTGGAAGCGCAGACCGCCTTTGTAGGGCCCGATGGCACTGTTGAATTGGACGCGGTAGCCGTGGTTAGTATGGGCTACGCCCTTGTCGTCCACCCAGGGTACCAGGAACATAAACATACGGTCGGGCTCCACCATGCGGGTGAGTAGATCCAGCTTTTCGTAGCGGGGGTCGTCCAGAGCGGGATCGATCATCTCCAGCCAGGTCTGAACCGATTGAAGATATTCCAGCTCGTGGGCGTACCGCTGCCGCAGCTGAGCGGCAACACGGACAGCATATTCGTTCATCGTGAGCCCTCCTTTACACCAAGCCGTAGGCCAGCATAGAGTCAGCGATCTTTAAGAAACCGGAAATATTGGCGCCAGCCACCAGGTTGCCGGGCATTCCGTACTGGGTGGCGGCGTTGGAGGCATTGTGGTACAGGTCGGTCATAATGGTCTTCAGGCGGCTGTCCACCTCCTCAAAAGACCAGGAGAAGCGCATGGAGTTCTGACTCATCTCCAAGGCGGAGACCGCTACGCCGCCGGCGTTGGCAGCTTTGGCGGGGGCGAAAAGAACACCAGCTTCTTGGATGGCCTCCACGGCTTCGGGAGTACAGGGCATATTGGCACCCTCGGCCACGGCAAAGCAGCCGTTGGCGATGAGGGCCTTGGCGGCTTCCCCGTTGAGCTCGTTCTGGGTGGCGCAGGGCAGGGCGATGTGGCAGGGAATGGTCCAGATCTTGGAACAGCCCTCAAAATACTGGGCGCTGGGCTTGCGCTGGACATATTCTTTTATGCGCTTGCGCTCCACCTCTTTGATCTGCTTGATAAGATTCAGATCGATCCCTTCTGCATCGTACACATAGCCGTTGGAGTCGGACATGGCCACGACCTTGCCGCCCAGCTGGGTGGCCTTTTCACAGGCGTAGGTGGCCACATTACCGGAGCCGGAGATAATGACGGTGGCTCCGTCAAAGCTGCGCCCGGCATCGCTGAGCATGTTGTCCGTGAAGTAGCAAAGACCGTAGCCGGTGGCCTCCTTACGGGCCAGAGAACCACCGTAGCTCAGGCCCTTGCCGGTCAGTACGCCGGTAAACTCGTTACATAGGCGCTTGTACTGGCCAAAGAGATAGCCAATCTCTCGGGCGCCCACGCCGATGTCGCCGGCGGGCACGTCGGTATCGGGGCCAATGTACTTAAAGAGCTCGTTCATAAAGGACTGGCAGAAACGCATCACCTCGGAGTCGGACTTGCCTTTGGGATCAAAGTCGGAGCCGCCCTTGCCGCCGCCGATGGGAAGACCGGTCAGACTGTTCTTAAAGGTCTGCTCAAAGCCCAGAAACTTGATAATACTTTCATTGACGGAGGGGTGGAAGCGCAGGCCGCCCTTGTAGGGGCCGATGGCGCTGTTGAACTGGATACGGTAGCCCCGGTTCACATGGATGTTGCCCTGGTCGTCCTCCCAGGGGACGCGGAACTTGATGGTGCGCTCAGGCTCGACGAGGCAGTCCATAACGCCTTCTTTTATGAGCTCCGGTCGGGCGTTGCACACAGGGGCCAGGGAGGTGAGGACCTCCCGTGCGGCCTGGTGGAACTCGGGCTCGTTGGGGTCCCGCTGGATGATTCGCTCCATAAGTCCGTTTAAATACTCGTTTTGAATGCTCATGTTCCAATTCCTCCCAATACCTTTCTGTGCTGTCCGCTTTATCAGAAGGACAAGCACGCTAACGACTTAGCGTAGTAAAGTTATACCATCTCAAAAAATGCAAGTCAAGAGAAAATGACTTGCAAAAATAAATTTGTAGGAAGCATAGAAAATATCAAATTAACCAAAGAAAACTTTTATAACTTTGATGTTATAAATAAAAAAGCTGGCCCTGATTGGGACCAGCTGTGCAGTAAAGAAATTGAACAATTATTTTTTTGCAAGATTCTGGCGATTGATGAGCAAAACGGATCCGAGAATCCCGGCCATGCCCAAGAGTTTGAACAAGGTGATGTCTTCCCGGAAGAGCAGAATACCCAGGGCGGCGGCCACAAAGGGCTCAATCGTGGCCAGAATGGCGGCCCGTCCAGGTTCGGCCAGGCGAAGGCCATCTGTGTAGAGTACATAAGGTATTGCGCAGCATAGTACCCCGATGCCCAGGGCGCCTACCCAGGCCTGCCAGCAGGCAAAACCGCTCAAATCTCGGTGAAGTCCGGAGAGGGGCAGGGAGAACAGGGCACAAAACAGGAAGGAATAGAAGCTGATGGTAGCGGGGGAGTATTGTTTGAGAGCAAACTTGCTGAAGATAGAATACAGCGCATACCCAAATCCAGAGCCCAGCCCAAAGAGAATGGTGCCCAGAGAAATTGGCTCCTGTCCCAGAGGGAAAAGACCGGTGACCAGAGCGCAGCCGGCAAAGGTGACGGCCAGCGCCAGCAGCTTCAGGGGAGTGATGGTCTCGTGAAAGAAGAGAGCGGACATAAGCGTGACAAACACCGGGGCGGTATACAGCAATACGGCTGCTACAGACATGGAGCTGCGGGAGATGGTGTTAAAGTAGCACCAGTTGAAAAACAGCAGGGAGCAGACCCCGGTGCCGAAAAAGTAGTACCAGTCTTTGGGGTGAATCCGCAGGGCTCCGGGGTTGGTCAGGGCCAGAAAGCCGCCGTAAATGAGACTGGCGGCCAGAGCGCGGATGGCTACCCCCTCCATGGAGGTAAAGCCGGCCGCGGTCAGCAGCTTTAGAAATACGCCGATGCAGCCCCACAGGGCAGCGGCGGCAATAATGTTCAGGTATGCTTTTCCCAACATAGACTTGTCGCTCTTTTCAAAATGGATTATACTGCATACTATACCAAATGGAGAGAGGAAAAGACAAGATGGTCTATGAAAATATTTTAAAAGGCAAATTTCTTGCCCGGCCCAACCGGTTTATCGCCCATGTGGAGACGGAGGAGGGCGTGGAGGTCTGCCACGTAAAGAATACCGGCCGCTGCCGGGAACTGCTGATTCCCGGCTGTACCGTGTGGCTCAGCGGCAGTGATAATCCTGCCCGGAAAACCCGGTATGATCTGATCGGGGTGGAGAAGGAGACTTCCCAGGGAATTCTGCCGGTCAATATGGATTCTCAGGCTCCGAACCGGGTGTTTGGGGAGTGGGCGGCGGCCGGCGGCTTGGGCTTTGTGCCCAATCTGCTTCGGCCGGAGGTGCGCTATGGGGATTCCCGTTTTGATTTCTATTGGGAGCATGGAGAAGAGCGGGGATTTTGGGAAGTGAAGGGTGTGACTCTGGAAGATAATGGGGTGGCCCGGTTTCCGGACGCCCCTACCCTCCGGGGGGTAAAGCATCTGGAAGAGTTGGCACGGGCCAAAGAAGCAGGCTATCGGGCCGGAGTGTGCTTTGTGGTACAGATGCCCGGCATGAAATGGGTGGAACCCAACGATGCCACCCACCCTCAGTTTGGGGAGGCCCTGCGCCGGGCGGCGGCAGCAGGGGTCGAAGTACGGGCGGTGGAGTGCCGGGTTACACCGGAATCCCTGAACATCTGTGGGACGGTACCGGTATTGCTGTAAAAAACGGATGGAACGGGAAAACGTTCCATCCGTTTTTATGTCAACGAAATCTGGGGGAGCGGGGATATTTGTACCGGCAAAGCTGTTCCTGACAGTGGGAACACTGAAGCAGCTGGTTGGAGCCGGACCAAAACCGTTCTGGGTAGCGGCGAAAGCGCACTTCCCACACAAGGAGTACGATGATGCTCGTCCCTACCAGGCTCCAGGAGAACCAGTGGACAACAAACACCAGGGGAACGGCCATCATCCAGGAACCCCAGGCAAAGATTCGGCAGTTGACACAGCAGCGGTTTTTCATTAGAAAGGTCTGAAAGGGACAGAAAAACAGCACGCAAATGAGATCGCAGAGGTAATAGAGCGCGCACAGCAGCACAAGCTCCGCGGCGCGCACGGTCCCCCGAAGGTACAGAATTCCAAAGAAAAGATTGACCAGTACCCAAGTTCCGGCTACCTTAAGAGCGCCCCGGTTCTGATGGGAGACCGCTTTTTCCAATTCCTGTGGGGAGTAATTGGGAACGGGATCGAAACGATTGGGAAACTGCTTCATACATCCGGCAGTCAGTCCGCTTTTGGGGTTTAGCTGGGCAGCCATGGAGAACAATACCGCTGCCCACAATATCCATAGGGGCAGGGAGGGAACGGGGGAGGCAGTAAAGTCCAGGACGGTCCGGTCTTGTAAATAGAGCAGCAGCACCAGCAGAAAGACCCCCAGGCGGAATGCCGCCGCCCACAGATATTTCCGGGTCAGAATGGTAGGTTTCGGCAGCATAGAACCCTTCGCTCCTTCTCTCTTACATTTCCTGGCGGCCTTCCAGGGCACGCATAAGGGTGGCGTCGTCAGCGTACTCCAGGTGGCTGCCCACGGGGATGCCATAGGCCAGGCGGGTGACCTTTACCCCAAAGGGACGCAGCAGCCGGGAGAGGTACATGGCAGTGGCCTCCCCTTCGGTGTCCGGATTGGTGGCCATGATGACCTCGCGGATGCCGCCGGCAGCTACCCGCTCTACCAGGGACTTAATGTGCAGGTCATCAGGACCCACATGGTTCATGGGGGAAATCACCCCGTGGAGCACATGATAGAGCCCCTGGTACTCACGGGAGCGCTCCATGGCCACCACATCCTTCGGGTCGGCTACCACGCAGATGACGGCGCTGTCCCGCTTGGGACTGCGGCAGATGGAGCAGGGGCCGTCCCCTTCAGTGAGGTTCTGGCATACGGGGCAGCAGTGAATGGCCTGTTTGGCCTGGGTGATGGCCTGAGCAAAGGCTTCCGCCTCCTCCTGAGGGAGGGACAGGACATGAAAGGCCAGACGCTGGGCGGACTTCAGGCCGATGCCGGGGAGCTTGGCGAAGTGTTCCACTAAGTTTTCCAGAGCGGGGGGGAAATACTGCATGGGTTTTACCTCCAGGGGAATGAGAAATGAAATGGGAATGTTACACCCGCAGGGCGGCGATGGCGGCGGGGATGTCCTCCTTGCCGTAGACGGCGGAGCCGGCTACCAGTACGTTGGCGCCTGCTTCCACCACCAGGGGAGCGGTCTTGGGGGCGATGCCTCCGTCCACCTCCAGCTCACAGGCGGGGTTATATTTCTCGATGATGGCACGGACCTGGCGGATGGTGTCCAGCTGAGACTCCATAAAGGCCTGGCCGCCGAAGCCGGGCTCCACGGTCATCACAAGCACCATGTCAAGCTGCTCAATATAGGGAAGAATGGCGTTTGGAGAAGTAATGGGCCGCAGGGCCACCGCCTTCTTGACTCCGCACTCTCCCATCACGTTAAGGGCCTGGGCGATGCGGGTGGGGTGGTCGGCCTCCAGATGGATGGATAACAGGTCGGCGCCCGCCTTGGCAAAGTCCTCAATATAGCGCAGGGGCTTATCGATCATCAGGTGCACATCCAGAAACATATCCGTGCACTTGCGGATGGACTGGACTACGGGGATGCCGATGGTGATGTTGGGTACGAAGCAGCCGTCCATTACGTCCACGTGGAGGTAGTCGGCAGAGGAGACTTTTTTGATGTCGCGCTCCAGATTAACAAAGTCGGCAGACAGGATCGAGGGAGCAATTTTAACCATAATAGTACCTTCCTTTCCGTCCCTGCAGGGACAGGCGCGGTTTGCTGGCGGGGCGCATAGGATACGTCAGCGGAGAGGGGGGAGCGGCGTTCTGCGCTCTCCCGGGCACCGGGCGGGAGGACTGCTCCAGGCCGAGCCCACGGCCCAAATCCGTCCCCAGCGACCCGGAGGGCCCGCCGCTTTCAGATAGCCGTCCGCCGGAGCAAATACTCCGGCGGACGGCGGAGGATAACAAGCGTCCGGTCAGTTGTAGAAGTCATTGGTATCCGTCTCAGCGGCGCTGTAGCCCGCCTGACGCAGGGCGTCCATGATCTGACGTTTGTGGTCGTGACCAAAGGCCTCCAGCGTGACCCGCAGTTCCACTCCGGACTGGCGGTTGATGTTGACAAACTGGTTGTGCTCCAGCTTAATGATGTTTCCGTTGTTTTCAGAGAGAACCTTGGCCACCCGCAGCAGCTCGCCGGGGCGGTCGGGGAGCTGAACGGCGAAGGTGAAGATCCGGCCGCGGCAGATCAAGCCGTGCTGGACCAGAGAAGCCATGGTAATGACGTCCATATTGCCCCCGGACAGCACGGAGACAATATTTTTTCCCTTGCAGTCCAGGTGGCGCAGGGCGGCTACAGACAACAGTCCTGCGTTTTCCACGACCATCTTATGCCGCTCCATCACATCCAGAAATGCCTCTACCAGTTCCCCATCTTCGATGGTAATGATCCGGTCAATGTTTTTCTGGATATAAGGGAAGACAAGATCGCCGGGGGTCTTGACCGCTACGCCATCGGCAATGGTGGTGACGGTGGGCAGGGTGACCACGTGGCCGGCCTCCAGGCTGGCTTTCATGGAGGCGGCCCCGGTAGGCTCTACGCCGATGACCTCCACATTGGGGTTGAGGAGTTTGGCCAGGGTGGATACGCCGGCGGCCAGGCCGCCCCCTCCAATGGGTACCAGGATCACATCCACATCGGGCAGGTCCTGGAAAATCTCATAGGCAATGGTACCCTGGCCGGTGGCAAGGGTCAGGTCGTTAAAGGGATGTACATAGGTGAGCCCTTCCTCCTGAGAGAGCTGGGCGGCCAGTTCGGCCGCGTCGTCAAAGGTCTCGCCGTGAAGGATCACACGGGCTCCGTAATCCTTTGTGTTGTTTACCTTGACCAGGGGGGTGGTGGTGGGCATGACGATGGTAGCGGACACGCCGGCAGCCTGAGCGGCGTAAGCCACACCCTGGGCGTGGTTCCCGGCGGAGGCGGTGACCAGCCCACGGTCCTTTTCTTCCTGAGAAAGAGTGCTGATCTTGTAATAAGCGCCCCGGATTTTATAGGCGCCGGTGACCTGCATATTCTCCGGCTTGACATATATGTTGTTGCCGCAGTTTCGGGACAGGTAGGGGGAGTGGATAAGCGGCGTGGGCCGGAGCACGCCCTGAAGGACGCTCCGGGCTTCTTTAAAAGCATCCAGGGAAAGCATAGAAAGTCTCCTTTGGTGAAAAATTGTCTAAATTTAATCATACTCACCGGAGACAAATAAGTCAATGAAAAGTATCAGAGACGTGAAAAAATGTTGATTGTATAGTGAAGTGCGAAAGAGGTCGCAAGACCTCGGACGCACTTCTTTTTTATTTTTCCACGAAAGGAGGCCGGAGAAAATGGGCCGAAAACTCCGATACCTCGGGCCAGAAGATCGGGCGATCATTGAGCGGCTCCACAATGACAGGGCCCCCGCGGCGCTGATTGCCGAAAAGGTCGGCGTCCATCCCGCCACGATCTACCGCGAATTGCGGAACGGGTACACCGGGGCCGTAGACGAGTACGGTTTCCGCGTGTATAGCGCCGAGGTCGCGCAACTCACCGCCGAGCGGAATTTCCAGAAATCCCGCGGCAAACGTCAGGCGGCCACATGAGGCCGCCCACCCGAAAGGAGATTACCATACCATGAAAAGAGCCACATTCAAAGAATACGAGGCCGCAAAGGCCGAAATTATCGGAGGAGTCGAGTATAGGGAGCACTCCGAACTCGGAGAGGACAATATTATCCGCAAGACCTATACGACCAAAGAAAACGGGACTTTTTACGAAGTGAACGACGGCGGGCTTATTGAGTTTTGGAGCGATAAGTGCTCGGAGAGCCGAGTTTATGACGAGAACGAACGAGAAACCGCTCCGAGACATTACGGAAATGATCTCGCCGACAAGATCAGAGAGGAACATACCGCGCGAAATGAGCTCTCGGATTTTGAGAAATTCGTCATTGATTGCGGCTATAAGTACGAAACCGAGGAGGAACTCAAGGCCGCGTATGATCGCTGTTGGAAAGTAAGACACGATATTTTGATAAGCCGCGAGGAGTTTATCGCCGAGGCCGGAAACCATTACGCAGAAACCGCGGGCGAGACATACGAGGCCCTCGCATCCCTTTATCGGGAGAAAAAAATCGGCCCCGCGGACGTGTATCAATATGCGGTTTATCATTGGTGCCTCGCCAACCCGGACGCGATAGTCGCCTACCAGGAAAGCCGGGACAAGTGGATCGTGAACGACTGCGATACCGAGATCACCAAGGACGCCGCAAGAGTAAAGGTTTGCGAGGAGTGGGGCTTTGAAGCGAGCCGCGTCCGAATTATCGGGACTCCATACTATGACGCTACGGATTGGCAGTTTATCCGCTTTGACTGTGCTCGCATGACGTGGCTCTGGAAAAACGGGTCTCTTTATCAAGTCTACGAATGAGAGGGGGAAGCGTAGGGGCGGGACGCCCACCCCTACGCAGAACGGAGGAATACATGGGAACATTTTTCAAACCGACTCCTCTCACATGGGAGGACGTAAAAGGCGGTCTCGGCGAAGTGATCCAAGAGGGGATCAATGATTTTGTATGGGAATATTGCCAGCCGGAGGAGCCTATCAAATGGGCGGACGACGAGGAGCTCGGAAACGACCTCGCATTTTTTGCCGAGGCATGGGAACAGGTGGACGGGAACGGATGGAGCTCCCGAGAGGTAGCAACCCCTCAACAAACGGCGGCGGCGCTCTCTCTTATTTGCGGGGCGTTTTACACGAGCATTTCAAGGGAGGAAATCACCTCCGCCCTCGTAAAGTCGGCCACAAAAGCGGAACTCGTGGAGATTTTGACCCACGTCGCGAGTGCGTATTGTCAATATGTTTCCCTTAAAGCTCGCATTGGGATCGCAAAGACAAAGGAGGCCGCAGAGCATGAATAACCCCCTCACTCTCGCCGCCCTCCTGAGCGTACTCAAGCCCTCCGAGGAAATCCTCGTCGTCCACCGTATCGGCCCGCATGAGTGCGAGGCCGTGGCCGGAGGCACCACCGCGGAGCTCCGGGCGACCCGGTGCGTGGAGGTGTGCGGCGATAACATCGTCGAGCGGGTCGCCGTCAACGTGGACGACTGGCCGGAAGTACCGACCCCGATCCTCTTTATCACCATCGGCGGAAAGGAGGCGGGCGTATGACGTTCACCGCCTCCGAGGTGAAATGCCTCGAGCTCAACATGGATTTAGACAAGATCGCGGCCTCCGGCCAGTGTTTCCGATGGACGCCCGCTCCGTTCCCTGGGGGCTACATCGTCCCCGCGGGCGGATATTGCGCGACGATCTACCGCCTCGACGGAAAGATCGTAGTCCATGAGCACACGATTTCCCACCATAACACCCTCGACCCCGCCGCCGAGGCCGCCCGGTCGTTTTGGAAAAACTACCTCGACGGCGCCGGGTTTTCCGCCCGGTGGGTCGATCTCAAGTGCTACCTCACCCGGGAGCCGGACTCATACATAGCCCGCGCGGCCTCGGCGGCTCGCGGTATGCAAATTCTCCGGCAACCGCCCTTTGAAACCCTGATCTCTTTTATCGTCTCCCAAAACAACAATATCCCCCGGATCAAGGCGTCGGTCGAGGCTCTTTGCCGCCGCCACGGCTCCCGCCATTACGTCCCCACCGCCCGGGGCAATTTCCCCGGGGCCGAGTGGTGGGACTTCCCGGAGCCCGAGGCGCTCACCGACCCCGCCGCCCTGCAAGGGCTCGGCCTGGGCTACCGGGACGAGTACGTCGCGGCGGCGGCCCGGGCGGTGGTCTCCGGCGACCTTGACCTCGGCCTCCTTGCCCTCTGCCCCTATGAGGAGGCTCGGGCCCGCCTAAAAGCCCTCCCGGGCGTGGGAGACAAAGTCGCGGACTGTGTTTGCCTCTACGGCCTCGGCCATGTCGAGGCGTTCCCGGTAGACGTGCATATCCGCCGAGTCCTCGAGCGGGAGTTTCCCGAGGGGTTTCCCTTTGAGCATTTCCCCGGCTATGCTGGATTTGTGCAACAGCTCCTTTTTTACTACGAGCGGGAGCACACCGCCGAATATCGGCCCAAATAACCGAAAGGAGATTACCATACCATGAAAAGCCTGATTTTAACCACCCAGGACGCCCGGGAGCTTGACAAGCTGGGCGGGCTCACCGTTACGAAACAGATCAAACCCGCGCCGCGATACATTGAGGGCGCCACCCTTGCCACCGAGGGCCGCGGAGAGTGGTATATCTCGGTCGAGGGCCGCCGCCTCGGCGCCGGGGACGGCGTGGCGGATATGTTCGCCCCGCCCGTCCAGCCCGGAGACGCCGTTTATATCCGCGAGCCCTGGTATCGGCTCAAGAGTCCCCACGGCGGAGACTCCGAGCGCGTGATCCTCGCCGCCGACTGTGTCGTCGCAGAGGATCAGGTCTCCTATAAGTGGGCCTCCCCGGTCTCTATGCCGGAGGACGCCGCCCGCCGTTTTGCCCGGGTGAAATCCATCGGGGCGGCTTATGGTGAGACCGTTACCCCGTCGTGGATGATCGAACTCGAGGCGATCAGCAAAGACGAGGCCCTCGCGGCGGACGCTGGCGTCCCGTTTTCCACCGCCACCAACCCGGAGGAGGGCTCCACCTACTTAACCTATGCCGGGGATATGAGCGTCGAGGATCACGAGCGCATGATCGCCGCTATCAACGCCGACCGCGCCCGTCTGTATGAGGTGCAAAACCGCCTCATTCGGATTGATCTCCGCCGCCGAGAGCTGTCCTCCCTCATGTTTGAGGAGCGGGACAAGGTCGATCCCAACGACCGGGACGCCCTCGAGGCAGAGAATACCGCCCTTGACGAGGAGCAAGGAAACCTCTCTCGGGAGGAGGCAGACCTCCGCGCCGCCCTCGAGGACGCCGGAGCTCCGGCCCCCACTATCGAGGAACACGCCCGGGAACTCCTCAGGGAACTGGAAAAACGCGAACTCCAACTCGCCGCCTCTATCGCTGACACCCGGGCCGCGGACGCTTGCGGCACACGAGAAGAAATCGACGAGACTCGAGACTCGCTCACAAGGGAAATTGAACGCATTACGGCGGAGGCAGCGGAGCTTGCCGCCTACCTCTCGGCAAACAACACCGAGGAGGCACCGGAGCCCTCCGAGGGGCTTTCTCCCTCTGATCCTCCCGCGGGCGAGGCCGCCACCGAAAACGCCGCCGCGGCGGAGGACGAGGAAATCGGCTCCTTTACCATCGGAAAGTGTAAGTATTGCGGGCGCGAGTGGGGCGTCACCCTCGAGGGGGCCCGGGAGGGCGGTTTCCCGACCCAGCGGACAGCAGACGCCGCCGCAACCCGCCTTTGCGACTGTGAGGAGGCCGTAGCAAACCGGGCCCCGATTGTCGGCGTCGCTATGGCTATCACTACGGGCGCCTGCAAATATTGCGGGCAAATCCAGGAAGTCGGGCCCCACCCGTCACAGGCCGCGGCGGACGAGACGGCCTCGGAGGTTTGCAACTGCCCGACAGCGCGGCAAGAGCGCCGAGTCCATGAACAGGTCGAGGACGCTTGCGAGCGTGTGCAACGCCTTTTTGGCGACGACGCCGAGAGTCTCGGATTTAAGCCAATCCCCGACGAGGCGGTCGGACTCCTCGAGAACGTGGTCGAAATGATCGCCCGGGGCCCGATCTCCTCCGCGAGCCTCAACGTCCGCGGGCGGTGCAAGGCGAAATTCTCCATCACGAGCAAGGGGAAAATCAAGGTCTCCCGGAGCGAAACCCGCTCTTGCGATCTCGAGGACGGAGAGTGAGGAGATCGCCTTGATATGGGAAATGAGTTATAAGGCCGACCCTCGAGCCCGCGAGATCGCAGATCGCCATTATAACAGGCAGAAACCCGGGACTCCGCAATTTGTACCACCCGGGCGGGCTCTCGTGCTCTACACGGAAACCGAGACCGGGCGGGCGTTTTGGGTGACGTCCTACCCGTTCGCACAGTATGTCCGCCACGCCTGGGCGGGAGCGTGGATTTGCTCGGCGTTCCGAAATGAGGGCGCGGGCGTCGCCTCTGAAATGATCCGCGACGCGGTGGCCGCTACGAGAGCTTATTTTGGAGACCCGCCCGATCTCGGGCTCGTGACTTTTATTGACCGTCGAAAGGTACGTCCGACAATGGTACACGGGGCCAAAACGTGGGGATATACCTATAAGCTCGCCGGATTTCGAGAGGTGGGAGAAACAAAGGGCGGACTCCTCGCCCTGCAACTCCTCCCGGGCGATATGCCGCCGCCATGCGCGGCGAGAGAGGGGGCGACGACTTGCGGGCGGTTATGAAATATCCGGGCTCAAAATGGACACTTGCCGAGTGGATCGTCGGGAATATGCCGGAACACAAATTTTACCTCGAGCCATTTTTCGGGAGTGGGGCGGTATTTTTCAACAAAGCGCCATCGGAATATGAAACGATAAACGACCTTGACGGGCTCGTCGTAAACTTTTTTAAGGCTTGCAGAGATTACCCCGACGACCTCGCCCGAGCTGTAAACTTAACCCCATTTTCGCGCGAGGAGTTTTTCACCATTCAAGAAAGCGCCGCGGGCGAGGAAATACAGCTGACGGGAGATTGTGTTGAGGACGCCCGCCGTTTTTTAGTGAGGTGCTGTCAAGGATTTGGGAGCAAACTCGCGGATCGCGTGGGATGGAAAAACACAAAACAGCCCGCGGGCCCCAATAATGCGGCCATTTGGGCCAAAATACCGCCCGTCATTTACGAGGCGGCGGAAAGGCTCAAAAATGCACAGATCGAAAAAACGGACGCGGTACAGCTGATAAGGGCTTGCAATCATCCCGACTGTCTCATATACGCAGACCCGCCATATTTGGGAGACACCCGAGGGAAAAAGAGGCTCTATCGAGTTGAAATGATGGACGCGGCGGATCATGTGAGACTACTCGACGCCCTGCTATCACACAAAGGGCCCGTGATCCTTTCGGGATATGACAATCAGCTGTATAACGACAAATTGAGCGGGTGGAGAAAAACGGCTCACGTCGGGAGATCAAACTCGGGAGCTCCGCGGAGTGAAGTCCTATGGATGAATTTCGACGGAGGCCAAAGGACACTATTTGATAAAGAGGAGGCGACGCTATGATCTACGCAATCGACTTTGACGGGACTCTCTGCGTCGATGAATACCCGGCCATAGGAGCCCCTCGCCTGGGCGTGATTGACTTTGTCAAGGCCGCCCAGCGCGGCGGAGACCGCTTTATCCTCTGGACGTGCCGCCACGGAGCCGAGCTCTCGGCGGCGGTGGAGTGGTGCGCGGCCCAGGGGATAACCTTTGACGCCGTAAACGAAAACCTCCCGGAGAATATCGCTCAGTATGGCGGGGATTGCCGTAAGGTATACGCCGACCGCTATATCGACGATAGAAATATCGTGATAGACATCCCGGAGTCCTGGATCACGAGGAACTATGTAGGATTGGAGGCGGCAACGTGAACAAAGCCCTTTTATCCTCCAACTGTGACGAATGGGAAACACCGCCCGACTTTTTCGAGAAACTCAACGCGGAGTTTCGGTTTACGCTTGACCCTTGCACTCTCCCGGAAACGGCGAAGTGTCCGACGTACTTCACGCCGGACGACGACGGCCTCTCGAGGCCGTGGATCGCTCCGGGGGGGGTGCTGTTTTCTGTAACCCGCCGTATTCACGGCGGACAAAGGATAAGCCCGGTCAAGAGGACTGGATCAAAAAGGCGGCGGAGGAGGGCTCTCGCCCTGGCGCCGTTGTCGTTATGCTGATCCCGGCACGTACCGATACCCTCGCTTTCCACGAGTACATATACCACAAAGCGGAAATTCGGCTCATAAAGGGGCGGCTCCGCTTTCGAGTCAACGGGAAAGCCGGAGACGCGGCCCCGTTCCCGAGTATGCTTGTTATTTTCAGAGGCAAGGAGGAAAAACCGTTGAAAATCAGGATCACGAAAAATCTCCCGATAAGCGAGGATATACGCCCCGCCGTGGGCGCGACCTACGATGTAGAAGAAATAGAGGCCCGCGACGGTAGAGGTCTCAACCTCTTTTTCATTAGAGTAAACGGCGAGCGGGTGGGCGTGTTTTCCAACGAGTGCGAAGTTATCGAAAGGGGGCCGATAGTATGAGCGGCCCGGTTTATCGGTGGAGAGTAACTCACCCGACCTATGGCGCCGTCGTGGTGACGGGCCCGAGGAAATACGAGGTCGTGATCGCCGCCGCGAAACGCTGGGGCGCTCGGTGGACGCAGATCGCCCGGGAGTGCACCTTTGAGCGACTCGGGGAGGTGGCGCCGAAATGATGGACAAGCCCAAAACCCCGGAGGCGGAGCTCCCTCCGCCCTGCCAAAAATGCCGGAGCCTACATAAAAAGTATGACTCCCCACTTTGCCCCGCCCGTCGCCTTCGTTATTGGTGGCTCGAAATGTGGCGTCAAATCCCGCTCGTCCGGCGCCTCATTCCGGCGTGGGAGTGCGATCTCCGCAAGTATGAGACGGTCGAGGACATAGAAAAGGAGGAAAACCATTGAAACTCTATATCACAAAGCACCCGCGGGAGCGGATCAATATCAGATGGAGCCACCGCAAGGGCGCGATCAGAGTCGCCGCCCGGGGCCTCGCCCTCTACATCTACCCGGGGCCTGTGATCGAGTGGTCGCTCGTGATCCTGGTAACGCTGGCCGCGTTCCGGGCGGGTGTCCTCTACGCCTACCTCGAGCGGGGCTATGAATATCAACGAGCTTGCAAAGGAAGTCCACGAGAACGCGGTCAAACATGGGTGGTGGGAAAAGCCTCCCACGCTCCCGGAGGCTCTTTGCCTGATCCATGCCGAGCTGTCCGAGGCTCTCGAGGAATACCGGGACGGAAATCCTCTTGTCTACGGAACGTGTGCTCTCGCGGCGGAGGATTGCAGATTTTACGAGATTTGCGATAACGTGGGCCACCCGGACGCCGGAGGAGAGAAAGAGGGCTCTTGCAAGCCGGAGGGGATCGCCGTCGAGCTGGCCGACGTGATCCTCCGCACCCTCGACCTCATGGCCGCCCTCGGGGTAGACGTTGACGCCGTTGTCATGGCAAAGCACCGCTACAACCTCGGACGGGAGTATCGCCACGGAGGGAAAGCAATATGAGCATGACAGACAAAGAGGCGGCGGCGGTTTTGAGAAATGTCCGAGTCCTCATGTCGGGAGGGCGCGGGAACGGAAAGAGTGGGCTCGCCCTCTCCTGGACGGAGGCTCTCTTGAGGGCGATCTCTGTCCTCGAGAGAGAGCCTCGCCCCGTGATCGTCAAAGGCCGCCTTTTCGAGCGGTGGTATTGTCCGACCTGTTTTCAGCGTGTGAAAAAGGGCGGGCGCTTTTGCCATGCTTGCGGACAGGCATACAGGGCCCGCCGTATTTACGACGAGGTAAAGTCGATATACATACCGCCTCCTCCACGACACGACGGAATGAAACCGCCGCGAGTCGTCATTTTCGACGAGTCCCACAAGGCGGGGGGGGGTACTGATAACGGGCGAAAGGAGGGCAACATGGACAATTTCTCGAAACGGCTCCAACACCTACGGGAGCGCCGACACATAAGCCGCCGAGTGCTGGCCGAGCTGTGCGGATTGAGCAAAAACACCATATCCCGGTATGAGCGGGGAGAACGAGTCCCGAGCCTGACCGACGCCGCCGCTATTGCGGACGCTTTGGACGTCTCGATAGACTTCCTTTGTGGGCGCCGTGAAAAATAAATTTTCGAGGGTGTACCCGATTGGGGGCACGACGCCGAAAAAGTGTGTTTCAATTACCGTGTAGACATATAGCCTACACGGTAAATTTTTGGAGGCGAGCACGTGAGGGAGTTTGCCCGGGAGCTATATCTCTCGAAAGAGTGGCGCCGAGTCCGCGCCTACATCGTGGAGCGAGACCACGGCCTATGTGTGAAATGCGGCCACCCGGGAGAGATCGTCCACCACAAGGAACACTTGACCCCGGAAAATATCAGCACCCCGGAGATCGCGCTCGGCGAGGACAATCTCGAGTTACTTTGCCGTGACTGTCACGCCCTCGCCCACGCCTCCGACCTACCAGCAGACCGCGGCCTCATGTTCGACGAGGACGGAAACCTTGTCGAGCGTGAGCTTTTGTCATAAGCGCAGACACAAAGCGACAAAGCGCGGCGGCGGATCATGCGAACAAATGAACGGCCTCCGCCTCCCGGCCCCACCCCGGCCCGCCTCCATCATGGGCGGCGTCAGGCGCCAGGAAAAGAACGGGCGCGGCGGCGGTGCTGGATGGACGGCGCGAGGCTCCGGCCTTGAGGCCCTCCCCCCCACCTCGACCCCCGGGGGAGCGCCGCTCCGAACCGCTTTCCACTCCCTTTTATGACCCCCCGGGCGTGTATATGAGGGGGGGTATCAGCTCATCGGAGAGGAGGTTTATACATCTAATGGCAAAACCGAAAATTTCCTATGAAAGCCTATCTATCCCCGAGAAAATCGAGGTAAAAAAGAAGAAAATTCAACGACTTTTCCGCGACTTGCCCCCCGAAAAAAAGCAGTTTGCGGACGGCCTGATCTATCAATTTGCCGTTACGACCGTCACTCTCGAGCGGCTCGTCGAGGAGATCAACGCGGGCGACCTGATCGAGGATTTCAAGCAGGGCGCCCAGCAGTTACGCCGGGAGACTCCGGCCCTCAAGAGCTACAATACGACGATCAAATCCTTTACCGCCCTCTCGAAAAGCCTCCTCGACCTCCTCCCGGAGAAAACCCAAAAACAGGCCGGAGAGGAGCTCTTGAGTTTCGCGACGAAACCCACGGGAGCGGGTAGACGGTGAATTACGTCCTCGAGTATTGGGAGGCAATCGAGAGCGGGAAAGTGGTCGTCTCCCGGCGCGTCCGGGCCGTTTACGAGCGGCTCGCCCGGGAAATCCGCGAGCCCGATCCGGCCTCGCCCTACTATTTCGACGAGGAGGTCGGCGAGCGCCCGATCCTGTTCGCGGAGAGGTTTTGCAAACAGTCTCAAGGCGTGATCGGCGCCCCTCTCGTGCTCGAGCTTTTCCAGAAAGCCTATATACAAGCCCTTTTCGGTTTCCTCGAGCGGGAGACGGGTTTCCGCCGTTACCGCGAGACAATGTTCCTCGTGGGCCGCAAAAACGGCAAATCGACCCTCCTTGCCGCGATTGCGCTCTATATGCTGATTGCGGACTATGAGGGCGCGGCGGAGATTTACTCCGTCGCCACAAAAAAGGATCAGGCGAAAAAAGTCCTCACCGAGGCTATAAACATGGTGAAACAGTCGCCGGAGCTCCGCGCCGTCTTGAAAAAGCGGCGGAACGATCTCTATTTTCCGGCCACCGCCTCCACCTTTGAGGCCCTCGCCTCGGACTCTAACACCCTGGACGGCCTGAACTCTCACGCCGTCATTATCGACGAACTCCACGCCATCAAAGACCGCAACCTCTACGAGGTTATGAAACAGTCCACGTCCTCCCGCCGTCAACCCCTCGTTGTTATGATTACCACCGCGGGCACCGTCCGGGAGAGCGTGTTCGATAGCCTCTACGAGATCGCTTGCAAGATCGCAGACGGAGAAATGGAGGAGCCGACGTTCCTCCCGATCCTCTACGAGCTGGACGCCCGGGAGGAATGGACAGACCCGACCAAATGGCAGAAAGCAAACCCCGGCCTCGGCACCATCAAGCAGTATAAAACCCTCGCCGATTTCGTCCAGAGAGCCAAAAACAGCCCCGACGACCTCCCGGGCGTCCTCTGCAAGGACTTTAATATCCGGGAAGTCTCCGCGGCGGTATGGCTCTCCTATGAGGCAATCAAGAGCGACCTCCGATTTGAGCTCGCGGACGTTTATAACACCTACGCCCTCGGCGGTTGCGACCTCTCGGCGACGACCGACCTCACCGCGGCGACCCTCCTCATACGCAAGCCGGGAGACCCTGTCGTCTATGTCCTGCAACAATATTTCCTCCCGGAGAAACGGATCGAACACCTCGAGGAGAAGAACACCAACGAGGCCCCGTATCGCAAATGGGCCGACCGCGGCCTCCTCACCATCTGCCCGGGAAACCGCGTCAACTACTCCGACGTCACGGACTGGTTTTGCCAAATGCGGGACGAGTACAAGATCGACTGTATCAAAGTCGGCTATGACCGGGCCCTCGCTGGGTATTGGGTGGACGAAATGAAATCAAACGGTTTCGACATGGAGGCCGTCGCCCAGGGCCCCTATACATGGAGCCAACCTATGCGGGAAATGGGCGCCGCTCTCGAGGGGAAACAGGTCAATTACAACGGAAACCCTATGCTCGTATGGTGCTTGACAAATACGGGCGTCAAAAAATCGGGCTTAAACAATATCCAGCCCGTGAAGATCACCGAAAAGCGCAGGATCGACGGAGCAGTCTCCCTCCTCAACGCCTGGACGATCTATGTCAAGTATTACGAAGATTTCATGTATAACGTGGGGTGAAACAATGAACATTCGCGGCCTATTTCAAAGCATTTTCGGGAAACGCCCCGCGGGCGGCGGAGGTAGTAACCTCCCGGCGTATCGCCTCCTCTCGACCTACGACTCGAGTTTTACGCCGTTCTCCGGGCGGGCCTGGGATATTGCGACTGTCCGGGCCGCCGTGGACGCCTGGGCCCGGAACGCGGCCAAAATTCAGCCCCGGCACATTAGGCGGACAGGCGGGCGCCGTGAGGATATGTCCGACTACATCGACCGCATTTTGCAGACCCGGCCCAACCCGTATATGACGGCCTACGCATTTTACTACAAAGTGGCCTCACAATTTGCGGTTTACAACAACGCTTTTATACTCCCGGTATTTGACGGCGGGAAATTGACGGCGATCTATCCGATCAACGCCTCCCGGGTCGATCTCGTGGAGTATATGGGCCAAATGTACGCCCGCCTCACCTTTGCCACGGGCTCGGTTTATACCGTCCCATACGAGCAGATTATCCACCTCCGGCGCCATTTCCTCGACAACGATATTTTCGGGGACGACAACCGCCCGTTGACGCCAACCCTCGAGACGGCGGACTCGTTCAATCAGAGTATGAGCAAATTCGCAAAGCTCGTCTCTGTGATCCGCGGAATACTCAAGGCGAACAGCGTCACCAAAACAGAGGATTTGAACAAGCGCCGCGACGACTTTATCCGAGATAACCTCCGAATGGAGAACAACGGCGCGGGCGTGGTCGTGATTGATAACAAATACGACTATACCCCGATCACCCAAAAAGAGACGCCCCTCCCGGTCGGACAACTCGAGTTTGTGCGGCGGGAGATTTACGACTATTTCGGCGTAAACGAGGAGATCGTTCAAAACAAGGCCGACGCCGAGAAGATGGACGCATTTTATCGCGGACAGCTCGCCCCGTTCTATATGCAACTCGCCCAGGGCTTGACAAACGCGATTTTTACGGAGCGGGAGCAGGGTTTCGGAAACGAGATCATTTGCGAGCTGGATCGTATTCAGTTTGAGACCCTCGACAAGCGGGTCTCGGCGGCCCAATTCTTGACGAACATCGGCGCCGTCTCTCTGGATCAAGTGCTCGAAATTTTCGGTTTCCCGCCCATCGGCGGCGAGGAGGGCGCCCGCAGGGTGCAGACCTTGAACATGGTAAACGCCGAGATCATCGACAAATACCAGCTCGGGAGCGCCGGGAAAGAGGGGGACGATCCCCCGAAAGACCCGCCTCCCGATGAGCCGCCCGCGGAGCCGGAGCTCAAGAAACCCACCAACGGAAAGGAGGGGCAGTAAATGCCTATCAAAAAGGGGCGCGAGTATCGCGCTTTGCAAGGCTTTTCCCTTGTCCCCCGCGAGGGAGAAAACGACGCTTATCGTGTCCGGGGGACGGCGGTAGTATTCAACTCCCCGACCTGTCTCTATGAGATCGACGGCGTCAAATATTACGAAGTGATCGACCGCCACGCTTTCGACGGGTGCGATATGTCCGACGTGATTTTCAACTACAATCACGGAGGAAAGGTCGTCGCTCGCCTCCGCAATAAGACCTTGAGCCTCAATATCACCGACCGGGGCCTCGAAATGGAGGCCGACCTCTCCGGCACCGCCGCGGGCCGCGATCTCTACGAGGAGATCGACGGCGGCTATATTGACAAAATGAGTTTTTCGTTTGTGGTGCGGGAGTCCAAGTATGACAGTCTCACCCACACCCGGACGATTACTAAAATCCGCAAGCTATACGACGTCTCCGCGGTGGATATTCCCGCATACGAGGAGACGTCCCTCTCCGCACGATCCTTTTTCGAGGTGGAGCACTCGAAAGAGGTTGAGGCTTTGGAGCAAGCCGCGAGGCGGCGTAGGCTTTTAGCTCGCGCCCGTACCTACCCACACACCGACGATTAACAGGAGGAAAAAATCATGTTTGAAAAGAAACGTAAGGAAATCGCAAAGCGACGCGCCGAAATCCGGGCTCTGCTGGACGGAGACGGCGAGGTCGATATGGACGCTCTCGAGCGGGAACTCGACGACATGGACAAGGAGGAGCGGGAGCTCGACCGCCGCGAGGCCGCCACCCGTCGCCTCAACGGTGGCGCCGTCCCCGGCCATAGCGACCCCGGCTCCGGCAACGGCGATCCTACCCCCGGCCCCGTCAATCCCATTACTGGCCGCGGCGCCGCCCGCGGCGAGGTTGCGGGCGGTGGATTGCCTGTTGGCGTAGACGCCCGGGCGGCTCGTATGGCCGATTTGCAGGGTATCGGCGTCGAGGACGTCGAGGCTCGCGCCCAGCGTTTCGCAACCGAGCACCGTATGGAGATCACTACCGGGGCCCTTTGCCGCTCTCTGACCCTGTCCGAGGGCAATATCGCCCAGCCGACCCGCGTTTCTGGCATTAACCCGGGTCAGAACATTGTTTCCGGGATCGTGGATATGGTGCGCGTCGTTGACGCGGACGGCATGGGCGAGGACTCCGTCGCCTACGAGGTGAGCGGCGGACAGACCGCGGGCACCAAAAAGGACGACGGCGCCGCCACCGCCGCCACCGACCCGACCCTCAAGATCGCGAAGATCACCCCGACCCTGGTAACGACCCTCTCCTATGTCTCCCGCAATATCCAGCGGACGACCCCCCTCAACTACCAGGAGCGCGTCTCTGCTGGGGCGCTGAACGCCCTCCGGGCGAAAACCGGGACGTTGATCGTCAAGGGCGACCCCGCCGCCGATATTCCCGAGCCTACAGGTATTCTCAAGGCGGCCGCGATCCAGGACGGCACCGACATTGAGATTACCGCCATCGACGCGACCACCCTCCGCAAGATCGCGCTCAAGTACGGCGGCGCGAAGAATGTCGAGGGCGGCGGCGTTCTTCTGCTGAACAAGGACGACCTGATCGCTTTCGGTGACGTCCGCGGCGGTAGCGAGAAAAAGGCGATCTATGAGATCAAGTTTTCCGAGCAGAGCACCACCACGGGCACCATCAAGGAGGGCGGCCTCGCGGTGAAATTCTGTATCGTGGACGATCTTCCCGCGCTGTCTGCCTCCGGCACCGCCGCAACGACCTACTGCATGGCCTACGGTAAGCCCCTCACCTATCAGCTCGACCTGTTCGGCCCTTACACCGTGGAAGTCTCTCGCGATTACAAATTCGCCGAGGGCTTGCTCGCGGTCATGGGCGAGGCCATGATCGGCGGCAACGTCGTCACCGAAAACGGCTTTATCCGCGTCAAGAAAAAGGCCGGCACCTAAAGGAGGGCGTAGCGAATGAGTGAGAGCACGACAGCAGAGACCACCGCGGCGGAGGTCTCGCCGGAGTATCTCGCCGATATTCGCCTCCGGGTGCGCTCGTCCGTTAATAAGCTGGACGGGGAGATCGAGGACTTGATCCTCGCCGCCCGCGCCGATCTTGTGCGCGGCGGCGTTCTCCCCGCCCGGGCCGCGGACGAGTCCGATCCCTTGATAAAGCAAGCGGTCTCGACCTACGTCAAGGCGGAGTTTGGTCTCGATAACGAGGACGCGGATAAATACCGGGCCTCGTACAAGAGCCAAAAGATCGCCCTCTCCATGGCGTCGGACTACATCGAGCCCCCGGAGGAGGTGTAACCCTCATGTACTGGCGGGATATTGCGACTCTCGTCGCGGTCAAAAAGACGGTGAACGAGAACGGCTATAAAGCCGAAAGTGAGACGCGCCGGGAGGTTTTCGTCAATAAAAAATCCGCTACCCGTTCCGAGTTTTACGCGGCAAAACAGGCCGGGGACAAGATCGCCCTCGTGCTGGAAGTGCGCGGAATGGACTACGAGGGCGAAACGCGGGTTGAGTACGACGGAAAGCCCTACGAGGTCGTGAGATCGTACACCCGGGCGGGCGAGGTTATCGAGCTTAATTGCAAAGAGGCTCCGACGCCTCCCAAAACCGCCCAGGACGGCGGAGGAGAGGGGGCGGAGGTATGAGCGTCAACAGCCTTATAAAGGCCGCTCTCGACCCCGTGGCGCCCGTGGAGGCCGATACCTACGAGGACACCGCGGCGACCTATATCACGTTTGGGTATGTCTCCACCCCGGCAGATTTCGGAGACGACGAGCCGGATCACGAGGTTTTCTCGATCTCTGTCCACCTGTTCGCCCCCACCGGGGAGGACACAATCGACAAGCGGAGGGCCATCAAAAAAGCCCTCGCCGCGGCGGGGACGACGTGGCCCGCGTACTCCAACGCCTCCGACAAGGACGGTCAACACCATGTTTTCGAGTGTCAACTCGTCCGGGAAGTGGGGGCCGAGTAGTGGGAAATATCTCCGTTTCCGGCCTGGACGACCTGATCGGCGATCTCGACGAGCTGGCCCGCCTCCCGGACTCTGTGACGGATCAAATGCTCAATGCAGAGGCCGACGTGATCGAGGCCGCCCAGCGGGCAGAGGCGGCGAGAATGTGGCAAGGCCCGTATTACACGGGCACCACCGCCGCCTCCATCAAAAAGGGAAAGGTCAAAAAGACCGGGCTCGAAAAGTCAATTACCGTCTCACCCCAGGGCAAGAACAAACGCGGCACCCGTAACGCCGAGGTCGCGTTTGTGAATGAGTTTGGAAAGCGGGGACAGCCCGCCCGCCCAGCGATCAAGACCGCAAACGAGCGGAAAGAAAAAGAGGCCGTCGAGGCGGGCGAGAAAGTCTATCACGCCTACCTGGACGGCAAGAAACTATGATTTTCAACAGGAGGTTTTACTATGGCAAGTTTCGGAGCGAAACGCCCCTATTTTAACACTATCGCGACCGAGCCCGAAAACGCGCTCCCCACCTACGCGGAGACGGGCCCCGTCCAGATTGGCCGCCTCGTCAAGGCTGATCTGACCGTCAACATGGCCTCCGGCAAGCTCTACGCCGACGACGAGCTCGCCGAGAGCGTGGACGAGTTTTCCTCCGGGTCTCTGGCTATGGAGACCGACGACATGGAGGACGACGTCGCCTCCAAGGTGTACGGGTGCACCGTATCGGAAAAGGAAGTCCACTACAAGGCGGGCGACTCTGCCCCTATGGGCGGCCTCGCCTATTACAAAGTCCTTATGCGTAAGGGTGTAAAGCTCTTTAAGGGCTATTTCTACCCTCGCGTCAAGGCCATTCTCGGCAACGATAGCGCCGCCACCAAGGCCGACTCTATCACTTTCGGAACCAACTCCACGACCTTTACCGTGTTCCGCTGTAACTCCGACGACTGGCGGATCACGGAGGAGCTCGCCACCGAGGCCGAGGCGCTCGCCTGGGTCAAGGAAAAGCTCGCCTCCTCGGCGGGAGGCTAACCTAACGCAGGGGGGCGGGGATTTCCCCCGCCTCCCTGATTTCGTATTTTGGAGGGCATACCATGAAAGCCGTAAAAATCACCCTCGCCGGGAGAGAGCAATATCTCGCATATACCGGGGAGGCTATGTTCCAACTGCAAGAAAAATTCGGCACCGCGGCGGAGCTACTCGGGGCTATCGGGAAGAATACCCGGGAGGGGCTCTCCGTTGCGTGTGAGGCGGCGGCCATTCTGGCCGAGCAAGGCGAACTTGCCCGCCGATATTTGGGCTACGACAAAGGGCCGATTATTAACGCCGAGACCATCCGAGCCACCATCACCCCGGGCGAGATCGCGGCCCTCAAGCTCGCGATCCCCGCCGCTATGGAGCTCGGATATGGCCGCGACGTCGTAGAGGATAACGACGAGGTCGATCTCGGCCTCGCAGAGCTCAACGCGCAAAAAAAAACGACCTGACCCGCGCCAACTACGGGCGGATCGCGGCCTTGTGCGGAGTCTCGCGGAAAGAGTCTCTCCTCATGCCCCCGGGCGAGTTGTTCGATATGTGGGAGCTTTGGCTCCGCGCCCACGGGAAAAAGCCTCAAAAGGACGATTAAGGGGCCGTCGCTCGTCAGCAACGGCCCCCGAGGGTGAGAGGTTATTCGTGATATACATAAACGCCACAAGGGGCGCCCAGGGCGTCAGAAAAGCCGGAATAGACGAAAAAGACGGTCGCCTCGTCCCCCTCGCTGATCTCCGGGAAGTCAATAAACGCGGCGGAGATATAGAGGTCGCCGTATTCCGTGGAGAGCTGGATCGTATCGTAGCCCCCGAGATCGGAGCGGGACACGACCTCACCCTCAACCCAAAACGGGGTATCGCCGAGGCCGTTTTCGCTGGCCGGAGTGCTGAAAATGATTTCGTCCACGGGCTCGAAACGGTTGTTTTCGACGAGCGCCTCTTGCTTGATAGTGGGGCTCGGAATACTACGGGCCGCGCCCTCTGACTCCTCCGGCGCCTTTGCTTTCTCCCTCAAGGCGGCGATTAAATCGGCGTCATAATTGCAAGGCGTAAAAACGGGCTCTTTACCGCTGGACTCCTCCTCGAGCATACCGACCGAAAAAGAGCCTATATCCTCGACGTCGCCGGGGAGACCGTAAAACCATACCGTGTGCAGACTATAAACGTCGCCGGAGCAAAGGTCGGAGAAAACGGCCCTCATTTCCTCCTCGGTGGCTCCGTCACCGATTGCCACGCGATACCCGATCCCGGTTTCTCCACCCTGGACGTACTCGTCGGAGCTTATGAGACTATACTCCGGGACGGCGGGCGTCGGCTCCTCTGGCGCGGGCGCTGGCTCGCCACCGCTGGAACAGGCAGACAGACAAAGGCAGAGCGCAAAGGTAAAAGCCAAAAGCGAAACTCTCCTCACAAGAAACACCTCCACAAAGCAAAAATAATTGCAATTCACGAGAAAAGTATAACTTGTTTTTATGGGAATATCAAGTGATTTATTGATTATTCCCATATCCGAAAGGAGCCTCACTCTATGGCAGTTAGAACAATATCGACAAAGCTCGCCGTCGAGGGCGAGGCCGAGTATAAACAGAAAATCGCCTCTTGCAATTCGGAGCTAAAGACGCTCAAGTCGTCCCTCGCCCTGGTGCAGAGTGAATATAAAAACAACGCTAACAGCATGGAGGCCCTCACGGCGAAAGGTGAGGCCCTTAATGCCATGCAGACAGCCCAGGCGAAAAAGGTCGCCGAACTGGAAAAGGCCCTCGCAAACTGCCAAAAGGCCCAAACCACATACGCCGACCGGGTGGCGGAGGCGGAGGCCAACGTCTCGAAGTATGAAAAGGCCCTTGCGGATTTGAAAGACTCCACCGGGGACACGACCGAGGAACAGGCGGCGCTCACCGCGGAGCTCGAGAAATGGAAAGAGGAACTCGCAAACGCCCAGGCCGGACAGGCCGCGGCGGAACGTGGCGCCCAAAACTGGCAACAGCAGTTAAACAAGGCGAAAGTAGAACTCAATGACACTACGGACGCCATCGAAAAAAATAATCAATACCTCGCCGAGGCCGAACAGTCCGCAGACGGGTGCGCTACCTCGATAGATAAATACGGGAAAGAGGTCAAGGACGCCGGGAAAGAGTCAAAGGATTTCGGAGATAAGTCTAAGGACGCGGTAAACCAGCTCGCGGCGACTCTGGCCGCGGCGGGCATTACCGCCGCCGTGAAAGAGATCGCCGAGGCCCTCCTCGACTGTTCAAAGGCGGCAGAAACCTTTGAGACCTCTATCGCAAAGGTCGCCACGATTGCGGACACGTCCTCGATCTCTCTCGAGGAAATCCAAGCGAAAATTATTACCCTGTCCAGCGAGACGGGAAAATCGGCGTCCGCAATCGCAGAGGCCACATATTCGGCGATCTCGGCGGGCGTAGACACCGCCTCCGCTGTGGAATTTGTAGAAAAGGCGACGAGGCTCGCGGCGGGCGGTTTTACAGAGGCGGAAACCGCCGTTGACGTCCTGACGACCGCCCTCAACGCCTACGACCTCTCCGTAGAGGAGACGGAGCGGGTCTCCGACATTCTGATTACTACGCAAAACCTCGGCAAAACCACCGTTGACGCCCTGGCTCAATCGGTCGGTAAAGTGATACCCCTCGCGGCGGCCTATGGCGTGGAAATGGACAATCTCGGCGCGGCCTATGCTGTCCTCACCGCTAACGGCGTAGCAACGGCGGAGGCCGGGACGTACTTAAAGGCCATGTTGAACGAGCTCGGAGACTCCGGCTCCACCGTGGCGGGCGTCCTCAAGGAGCAGACGGGAAAGTCTTTCGCCGATCTTATGGCGGGCGGCGCGTCCCTGGGCGACGTCCTCGCGATCCTCGGGGACAGCGTCGGAGGAAATGCGACCGCGTTCAATGAGTTGTGGAGCTCCACCGAGGCGGGCGTCGGAGCCCTCTCTATCTTCAACAAAGGAGCCGAGAACTTTAACTCCGTCCTCGGAGAAATGCAGAACAGCGCCGGGGCAACTTCCGCCGCCTATGGCACCATGGCCGACACGACAGAATTTGCGGAACAGCGCATGAATACCGCGCTCGAAAATCTGAAAATCACCATCGGAACACAGCTAAACCCGGCCCTCGAAAAACTGTATAATACCGGGGCGTCGGCGTTTGAGTGGGCCTCCGATTTTGTGGAGGAAAACCCGTGGATCGTCTCGGCTATTTCCGCCCTCGTGATCGGGATCGGAACGCTCGCCGCGGGAGTCACAATAGCCACCGCGGCGACCGCCGCCTTTAACGCCGTCCTCGCCGCAAACCCGGTCGGCCTCGTGGTGGCGGGCGTCGTGGCCGCAACCGCAGCCCTCGCGGCGTTCTGCCTGTCCATCGGCGCGGCGGACGAAGATACAAGGGCCTTTACCGAGTCCCTCGAGGAGACGAAAACGGCCTATGAGGAACTCTCCGCCTCGATGGAGGAAGAACAGGCCGCCACCGCGGCGACCGCCGACTCTCTGAAATCTCTCCTTGAGGTGGAGGAGAAGTCCGCCGCCCAAAAGGCCGCGATCTCCGAAATGGTCGCCAAGCTAAACGAGGACGTCCCAAACCTCGGCCTCGCCTACGACGCCGCCTCAGACTCTATCAACATGACGACCGAGGCCCTCGACGCCCTGGTCGAACACGCGGCGGCCCAAGAGGAATACGAGGCCCAGGTCGCCCGCCTGTCCGAACTTTATACCGAGCAAGCGGAGATTACCGCCCGACTCGAGGAGGCCCAAGCGGCCCTCGCAGAGGCCCAGGAGACGGGCTCCGGGAATACCCGGACGCTCCAAAACAATATTGACGAACTCACCGCCTCCCTCGAGGATAACCAAGCGCAGATCGCCGCCCTCGAGGAGGAGTCGGCGGAGTTTGGGGAATGGCAGGAAAAGAGCGCCCAGGCGACGCAGGAAATGCAATCCACCGTTTCCGGCCTGATCTCCGAAATGGAGGCCCTACAAACCGCATACGAGGACAGCCACGCAAAGGCGGTCGAGAGTATCGAGGGGCAACTCGGGCTATTTAACGAGCTTGACGGATCGGCGAAAACCTCCATTGACAATCTGATCGAAACCCTCAAGGGCCAAGTTTCCTATATGGAAACCTACGCGGCCAACATTCAAAAGGCTATGGAGCTCGGCGTAGACGAGGGCCTCGTGAAAAAGCTCTCGGACGGCTCCGAGGAGTCCGCTCAAATCCTGGCGGCCATTGTGGCGGGCGGCGAGGACGAGATCGCGGCCTTGAATGAACAGCTCGCAAAGGTCGAGGAGGGTAAAAACGCTTTCGGAGACGCCGTCGCGGAAATGGAGACGGATTTCTCCGACAAAATGGCCGATATTGAAAAGCGTATGCAGGGGTGCGTGGACGAGCTCGACGTCTCCGTGGAGGCTGGGGCCGCGGGCGCCGCCACCATTGAGGGATATATCGAGGGCGCCGAAAGTATGCGCTCCTCCCTGGTATCGACCTACCGATCCCTCGCCCGGGCGGCCAATAACGCCTATAAATCGGAGTTGGATATTCACTCCCCGTCGCGGGTTTTCAAAGAGGACGGTCGTAACACCATCCGCGGCGACATTGAGGGAGCCGAGGAAATGCGGGGAGAACTCGAGCGGACGTATGAGTCCCTCGCACAATCCGCGATCCGGGCGTATGAGCGGGGACAGCCAAAGGGGACGGAGGCCGAGGCCGTCGCCGCACAGCAAAAACAGACCGTGGCCCTTGTGGCCGCCGCGGCGGGCAAACAGGACGCCGGAGCCCCGGTTTACCAATTCCACGTTGACAAGATGGAAGTCCGGGACGACGAGGACGTCCGCCGAGTCGCGCAAGAGCTCTATTACATGACGGAGCGGGAAAAAAGATCGAGAGGAGGCGGTAGCCTATGAGTGGGTTTTCTTTTAAGGGCGTCCATAGTAGCAAATTCGGGATTTATACCAAGGATCAGAGCCGGACACTCCTCCCGCCGAAACGGGAGGGAAAAATCACGATCCCGGGCCGATCCGGGTATTACGACGACGTCGGAGCGGTCTACGACGAGCGGGCCGAGAGTGTTCTTTGCTCTTTCGTCTGCCCAGAGGGAAAGACCGTCCCGGAGGTGTGCCGGGAGATCGCCTATTGGCTCTCCGGCTCCGGGCGCCTGATCTACGATAAGGAGCCGGACAAATACTATACGGCGCGGCTCTCCGGCGGGCCTCCCATGTCGCAACACCTCAAGTATGGGGAATTTACCCTCACATGGTCGTATAACCCGCCCTTTGCCTTTGGAAAAACAATCACCCAGCAGATCGCCAACGGCGAAAACGTGATCGCCTACCAGGGGACGGCGGAGACCCCTTGTGTGATCGTTCTCCGCAACACATCGGAAACGGACGTTGTCAACGTGTCTATTACAGCCATAAAAAGGAGTGTTTAATCATGTATGCTTGCGACTATCTGGAAAACGGCGTCTTGAACGTCCTCCGCGGCGTCACCTTTGCCGCCCCCGCGAAAGTCTACCTCGCTCTCTACCTCAACGACCCCGGAGAGAACGGGGCAAGCGGTACGGAGGTAAGCTATGCGGGCTATAAGCGGATCGAGATCGATTTTTCCGCGCCCGCCGAGACAAACGGCGGTATCGGCGTCCAAAACCTCGAGGACATTACTTTTCCGACTCCCGTCACGGCGGCGGGCACCATTACCCACGTCGGAATTTTGGACTCTCTGACGGGCGGCAATATGCTTTGCAGAGGCGAGCTCGTGGAGCCCCTCGTTATCGGGGCGGACGAGCCTCCTGTATTCCTGGCCGGAGACGTGCTTTTCTACCTCACGGGAAACCTCTCGAAAGCGTGGAAAACAAAGGTTTTGAACGTCCTCCGGGGCCAATCTATCCAGGGTATCGCGCCGTACTTCTCCCTCTGGAACGGCTCGCCGGAGGCGGGCGGCTCCGAGCTTTCCGGCGATAACTACGCCCGGGCGGCGCTCACCTTTGGAGCCCCCGCGGAGCAGACCTCCGGCCAAATTATCGCCCGGAACTCCGTCGCGACCGCTTTCAACCGCCCCTCGACCGCGTGGGGCACATGGACACACTCGGCGATTTACTCCGCCTCCTCCTCCGGCGAGCCTGTGTATATCAAGGCCCTGGTCGAGCCCGTGGAGCTCAAGAAAGGCTATATGCCTACGATTGCCGAGGCCGCTATCGAGGTGGGGATTAACTAATGTTTGAGAGGAGATATAGCCTCGCGAGGTACTCCGTAAACCTCGAGACGAAGTCAATCGAGATCACGGAGACCTTTTCCGAGGTTTTGAACTCCGTCGCGGGCGTTGCGATCCCGGTAGACGTCCGCGAGCGGTACGCCGACGCCGTCCAAGGGTATACCCGGGGGACGATCTCGGTCGTCTCCACCATGGCGGCGGACGAGGCCCTCTCATCTACGGCGAAAATGTCGGCGAACATTGTCGCCCGCCTCACCGCGGGAGAAAAGCTCGCGGCGGAAGTAGAGGCGATAAAAAATCTCTCCGCCGCCCTGACGTCAACGGACAGCCTCGCGGCGCTCGTCCAAGGGTCAAAGCATATCCCGGCGATCCTGGCCGCCTACGAGGCCGTAGGGGCCGTTATGAGGGCCTCGAAAGATATTTATACCTCACTCGTCGCGGCGGACGTTTTAACGGCTATGATGGACGCAACCTCGCAGACGGCGGAGGTCGCCCTCGTGCAAGTCACCATTCCGCCAGGAGGAGAACTTCGCCTCGATAGTGACGTCTTTCTCGCTATGCTGGACGGGGAAAACGTGCTCTATGCACAGTCCGGGGACTGGATCAACGTCTCGCGAGAACTCCTCCGCCTGATCGTGGAAAGCGCCACCGGGGGAGCACTTGAGGGACAGCTCATTTATACGGAGAGATTTCTATGATTGAGGTATTCGACAAAGCGCGGCGGCGGGTGGCGATCCTGGAAAACGCCTACTCCGTCTCCGAGTCGCAGAAAATCAACTCCGTATGGTATTTTTATTTCTCCCTCCCATACGGAGACACGAAAAATCAGTATTGCCAACCGTTCTATTACGTCCGCCCGGACGGAGGGGAGCTCTATCGGATCATGCCGGACACTCTCTCCGTCTCGGAGTCGGGCGGGATCGCGTATCAATGCGAGCACGTCCTCGCGACCCTGATTGACAACGTACTTTTCGGCTATCATGTTGTCGGAAACCTGGGCGTCTATACCGACGACGTGATCCGATATATCCTCGACCACCAACTCGTGAAAAATTGGGTGCTCTACGAGTGCGATTTCAAAAACCAATTTGAATACGGCTGGGAGCAAGAGTCGCTCCTCTCGGCCCTGTTCTCCGTCCTCTCGCCGCTTTCCTCCCCGATGATCGTCACCGATACCACCGTTTACCCCTGGCGGCTCTCTCTAAAAAAACTCGTAACCACCGGGCGGCCCGAAATGTACGTCCGGCGCCGCCACAATATGACGAGCTACAACCGGGGACGCGATCCTCAAAACATCGTGACCCGCCTCTATCCCCTGGGCTATGGCGAGGGAGTAAACCAGCTCACCATAAAGGGCGTAAATAATGGCGTCCCGTATATCCAGAGCCCGAAAGAGATCACCGATAAATACGGGATTATTGAAAGAGTGTGGACGGATCGGAGATATGAGGACGCGGCCTCACTCAAGGCGGCGGCGGAGGTTATGCTTGCGGAACTGCAAGAGCCCCTTGTCTCGTATTCCGTGGGATTTCACGAGCTCACGACCTCGGACTATGACAAGGCCGCAATCGGAAAGCGCGTCCGTATCATCTTCCCGGAGATCGGCGAGTCGGTGGATACCTACATAACCGAACTCTCACGAAAACGGGACGACCTCAAGGAGTCCACGATCACCGTCTCCAACCGGGAGACCTCTATCGCGGCCTCCCTGGCCGATATGGCGGATCGGCAGAGGATAGAGCAGACATACGCCCAGGGCGCGACGCAGATTTACAGCCAAGCCTTGCAAGCCAACAGCGCCCCGGACTCCGGGGCGACAATGGATTTTTTCCTCCCCTCTGAAATGCGGATTGTGAACAAAGTCCTCGTAAAAGTGCGGATGAAAAAATTTCGGGCATACTCCCGGGCCACGGAGGCGGCGGAAAGTAAGGTTGTTACCTCAACCACTAACGACGAGGAGACCCGGACGAGCTCGTCGGGCGGTAAATCAACGGCCACGACAACGGCGGGCGGCGGAGTTTACACCTCCACCACCTACGACGCGAAAAAGACCCTCACGGCCACCGCGACGATCCTATCGGCGGAGAATATTTATCCGCAAGAGGCCGCCATGTATAACGCCGCAAAGCACAACCACGCAATCCCGGACGGGGCTAAGCTCGCCTGTTATGGCGGCAAGGACGCGGACGGAAACGCCATTATAGACGGGTACGTTACCTTTGTGGAGTCCGGCGCCCACACCCACGGCGAGCACGACCACGAGATCACAATTCCAAAGCATAATCACGAGGTCGAGATCGACGACCACTCCCACAAAGTCACCATTCCGGCCCACACCCACGAAATCACGATCCCCGGGCACTCCCACAAAGTCACCGTCCCGGCCCACGAGCACAAGATCACGCCGGGGATTTTCGAGTTTGGAAATCCGCAAAACTTCTCCCTCTATGTCAACGGGGAGAAAAAGGCGGATTTCTCCGGGCGTAACGCCGAGCTCGATATAACGGGCTATTTGGTGGGAGAGGACAACATGATCCCCCGCGGGAGCTGGCTATCTCTGGAAGTGAGGCCGGACGACCTCGCCTATATCAGTATTGACTTGATCGTCCAAGGCTTTATCCAGTCTCGCGGCGATAACACAGTTTGACGGAGGTGCAACCCATGAAACCCATGTATCAAGGTATTCCGTTCTCGCCCCAAGCCACCCTCACGGACAATATCGGCGCGGCGGATACCATTATCAAGGTCTCGGACGTTTCGGCGTTCCCGGACGCCCCCAACTATGCCACCATCGGGACCGACGAGGACGGCGAGACCATCCTTTACACGGCAAAGACCGCGAACGCCCTCTCGGGGTGCACGAGAGGCGTAGAGGGCACCGCGAAAGCCTGGACGGCGGGAGAGCTGATCGGGAGGAACTTCACCGCGGCGGATCACGCCGCCATGATCGAGAATATCGGCGAGGCGGCCAAGACCGCGGAGGCGGACGGCGTTACATTCACGGACGGCGAGACGTTCCAAGAGAAATACGACTCCGGGGAGCTCACGGGAAAGCAGGGCGACCCCGGAAAACAGGGCCCCGCGGGCCCGGGTGCAAACGAGATCACCGCGACGCTCACCGCGGGCGGGTGGTCGAATGGCTCCCAAACCGTCCAGAACGCGGCCCTCGCCGCCGCTGGCTATGGGTATATCGTTACCCCGGCCCCGGGTAGCTACGGCGCCTATGCCGCCTCTATGGTCTACGCCGACACCGTGACCGTAGACGGCGAGATCACGTTCCATTGTGAGGACGCCCCGACCGAGGCCCTCAAGGTCTCGATTATGAAAATCAAAGTGGAGGGTTAAATATGGGAAACGTGTATAACATGGTCGGCGGCGGAGGTGGGATCAAGCTCGTCTCGATTGCCGTCACGACGCCGCCCACGAAAACGAGATACCTCTCCGGCGAGAGTTTCGACCCCGCGGGAATGGTGGTAACGGCGACCTATTCCAACGGCGCCAAGCTGGCCGCCACGGGCTACGCCGTGGAGCCGAGCGGGCCTTTACTGGACGGCGTGACGAGTGTCACGATCCGATATACCGAGGGCGGAAAGAGCGTCACAGCCTCCCAGGCCGTGACCGTGATCCCGAAACTCGTCTCGATTGCAGTCACCACGCCGCCCACAAAGACGGCGTATCGCTACGGAGAGGCGTTTTCCGCGGCGGGAATGGTCGTAAAGGCCGCCTATACGGACGGGAGCACGGCGGCGGTAACGGGCTACACGACGAGCCCCTCGACCTTTACCTCCCTCGGGAGTCAGAGCGTCACCGTGAAATATACGGAAAACGGCGTCTCGGCGGCGGTGACAACGCCCGTCACCGTCTCCCGTGCAGTGATCTCCACAGTCCCGAGCCAGAGCGGGAGCCTCACCTATACGGGCTCCTCGCTCTCGCCGAACTGGAACAACTACAATTCGGCACAACTGACGCTCGGCGGGACGACGTCGGCCACGAACGCCGGAACCTACGCCGCGACCTTTACTCCGACCTCTAACTATGAGTGGAGCGACGGAACCACGGCGGCGAAGTCCGTAAACTGGACTATCGGCAAGGCCGCGGGCAGTCTGAGCATTTCCCCGACCTCCCTCACGCTGGACAGCTCGAACCCGACCAGGACGATCACCGTCACGCGGGCGGGTAACGGTACGATCTCCGCCGAGTCCAGTAATACCAGCGTCGCAACCGTCAGCGTGAGCGGGACGAAAGTCACGGTTTCCGGCGTCAATCAAAAGAGTGGCTCCGCGGTTATCACGATCAAGGTCTCCGCGGGCACCAACCACAACGCCCCCGCGAATAAGACTTGCAACGTGACGGCGGCCTTTGTCCGTATTTACGGCGTCACCTGGGACGGCTCGAGCACAACGGCCCTCACCAGGACGGACGACTCGGCCCTCTTTGCTGATCCCGTCCCCGCGGTGGGAACCGGGGCCGGGAGTTCTCCCTTTGATAACTGCCTCCCGTGGTCGGGCATGACAAAGGTAACGGACGGAAATAACACCCTCGTAAAAATCCCGAAATTTTGGGTAAAGGTGACGCACTCGCCCTTTAAGGTGCAGATCGCAGACCAGGCGACAGACGGTTTCCAGGTCTCCCCGGCCCACCGAGACCGCGGTGACGGCGTCGGAGAGCGCGACGTCGTCTATATTGGCCGCTACGAGTGCAATTCCTCCTATCAGTCCAGGACGGGCCAGTCTCCGAAAGTGAATACCTCCCTCTCCTCGTTCAGGAGCGGGATTAAGGCCCTTGGAACCGGATATTATCAAGCGGATTTCGCCTTGCAACTCACGCTTTGGTATCTCTACCTCGTCGAGTTCGCGAACTGGAACGGACAAACCAAGATCGGGCGCGGAAACGTGGACTCCGGCTCCGTTATCAATACGGGCGGAACCGACTCCATGACCTACCACACGGGCCGCGCCGCGGGCACGGACGGAAACGTCGCGATCCAGTATCGCAATATTGAAAATTGGTGGGGAAATGTGCTCGAGTGGCGCGACGGAATTATTTTCTCCGGCGCGAATATCTGCACCTACAACAACCCGGCGAATTTCGTTGACACCTACAACGGCACAGGCGCCACCGTAAGAAGCAACACGCGAGCGACCTCGGGCGGGTGGATCAAGGCGTGGGGGCATGACTCCTCCGATAATTCCTTTATCTACCCGAACACGGTCGGCGGCTCCGACACGACCTACGTCCCGGATTATTGCTACTATCTCTCCGGCGTCCGTGGGCTCTTTGTGGGCGGCTACTACAACAACGGCACCAGCGCGGGGCCGTTCTACCTCTACGGCTACTACGCGCCCTCCGACACGTACTCCGGCCTCGGCTCGCGGCTTCAAAAACTCCCCTCGGCGGCGTAAGCCGCCCGGGGGTTTGGGGGTCGCAACCCCCATAAAAAACCTCGCAATTTAGGGACTGGCTACGCCATGCGACCGGGGTCTCCGTTTTCCGGGCCCGGATTATTGCAACTATAACTCCGGCGTCCGTGGGCTCTATGTGGGCGGCAACTACAACAACGGCACCAACGCGGGGCCGTTCTACCTCAACGGCAACAACGCGCCCTCCAACACGAACTCCAACCTCGGCTCGCGGCTACTTATTCCATACCCGAAACTCCGCGTAGTCTTTTCCTCACCGCTCGGTGAAAATTTCGCCGCAGGGACACGGCCAAGTAAGCCCGATATGGATTTGAAAGGCCGTGAGGTGAATAAGAAAAATTATTTACGTCCGAAAGGCGACCACAGCATGAAAAATACAAAACGGATCGGGTATCTCATGGAGAAACTTTGCACTCGTGAGAACGCCCTTTTAGCAATCGAGGCAGTCAATGAGCCCCGGAAGAAGAATAAAACGGCTCAATGGGTGGAGAGCACGAAAGAGGCCCGGGCGGACGAGCTTTGCGAACTCCTACGGGATTTCCGCCCGAAAAAGCCCCGGACATTTCCTCGCTACGACTCCACGGCGGGGAAATGGCGCGAGATCAACGAGCCCGCCCTATGGCCGGATCAATACGTTCACCACATGATTGTGCAAGTCCTGGCCCCTATCCTTATGCGCGGCATGGACTACTATTGTTGTGGGAGCATACCGGGCAGAGGGCCGCACCGAGCCCGGAAAGCTATCGAGAAATGGCTCGAGAAAGACCCCAAGGGCACCAAGTACGGCGCCGAGCTGGATATAAAGAAATACTAACCCTCCCTGTCCCCACGGGAGGTTATGCGTTTCCTCCGGCGAAAAATCAAGGACGCGGCTTTTCTCGATCTCATTTGGAGGATCATCAAGGACGGTATTAAGATCGGGTTTTATATCTCCCAGTGGCTCGCAAACGCCGTCCTCGAGCCTCTCGACCATTTTATCCGTGAGAAACTCGGCGGCGCCGTCCGCCACTACGTCCGCTATATCGACAACTTGACTCTTTTCGGCCCAAACAAAAAGAAACTACACAAGGCGATCCGGGCGATCATGGAGTTTTTGGGGAGAATGAGGCTCCGGCTTAAAGAGAATTGGCAACTCTACAACACCCGAAAGCGCATGGTGAACGCGGTCGGCTACCGCTATAAGCGGGGCTTGACCCTGATCCGAAAGAAAAACCTCCTCCGTCTGAAACGACAATGCACCAGGGCCCGGAAACGGATCGAGGCACACCGAAAAATAGCACCTAAACAGGCCCGGGGTATTCTATCCAGGGCGGGGCAGTTAAAACATTGTGCCGGGTGGGCTCTCTATGAGAAACACGTCCGGCCCATTGAGAAAACAATAAAGAGCGTCGTCCGTGAGGCGTCGCGAAAGGAGCGTTTGCAATATGCTTGAGTACATGATCGGAACCACGAGACAGGCCGGGAAAAGCCTCCGCTATCTCCGTATCAAATCGGACGCGGAGATCGCCCTCACGGGAGACCTTGTCACATTCACAAGGGCCCAGGAGGACAAAGTCAGCGTTTACGAGGTGATCGTCGGAGACCTCCTCCGGGAGGCGTCCGAGGGCGGGTTTTTCTATCGGTGGTATAAGATCGAGAGCGCCCTCGTTGAGACCGACCACACGCCCCAGCTCGCGGCGGAGGTAGAGGGCATGGCCCCGACCGCGGCGGCGGCCTCTATCGTATTTGTCGCCCTGGCCGAGGCGGGACAGATCGACACCACCACCGCGGCGGAACACGCCGCGCAGTTTGGGGAGTGGGCCTATCCAGTCACCTACAAAGTCGGCGCGATCCGGCTCTATGAGGGGCGCCTCTATCAATGCGTCCAGGCTCATACCTCACAAGAGGACTGGACGCCGCCCGCGGCGGCGAGCTTGTGGGCGGAGATCGCAGACCCCGCCGAGGAGTGGCCGAAGTGGGCCCAGCCCATCGGGGCCCATGACGCATACAACGCCGGGGACAAGGTCTCGCACTCGGATAAAAAATGGACGTCCGACCTCGACGGCAACGTATGGGAGCCCGGGGTTTACGGGTGGACGGAGGTGACGGTATGACGGGCGAAGAAATGGCCGTAAAGCTGGCCGAGACGGAGGCCCGCAGTAAATCCAACACCCACCGAATTGATAAGCTCGAGCAGAGCACCGAGGCAATAAACCGCCTCGCGACCTCCGTCGAAGTCATGGCGACCAAACAGGACACCATGAACGACAACCTCGATAAAATCGCCGGAAAGGTCGAGCAAATCGAGGCCGAGCCGGGGAAACGGTGGAAAAGCGTCGTTGAAAAGGTGACGCTCCTCGTCGTCGCGGCGGTGGTGGGCTACATACTGGCCCGGGTGGGGCTATGAAAGGGAAACGGGAGGGGAAAGGCCCCTCTCGCCTCTCCTGCCTCGCGGAGCGTATCGGGAAAATCCCTCACCTGTTCGCAAAGGTGACGATCATCTATTGTGTCGTCGCCGCTACCGGGGCCAGTTGGTACGCGCTCCGTATCATGTCCAGGACGGGAAACGACCCCGCGGCCCTCCTGGGCGTGATCCTGGGCTTTTTCGGCGGGGAGCTCCTCTTGCTATGTCTGAAAACCGTCCTCAAAAAAGAGGAGCCCTCCTCCGACTCTGACAGCAAAAGCAAATTCGATGATACCGGGATTTAACCCCGGGGAAAGGAAAACACCATGAACGAGAAAATTATCAAACGGGCGGCGAACTTGATCTCCGTAAAGTCTATCGTTACGATCACTCTCACGGCGGTTTTCGCCTATCTTGCTATCGCGGGCAAGATCGCCCAGGACTTTATGACGGTCTACGCCGTCGTGATCGCGTTCTATTTCGGGACGCAGAGCCAAAAGGTGCAGGACGCCGTGGACAGCACCTCGGGCAAGGAGGGCGAGTAAATGAAAGCGGCGGATTTTGTGCAAAAGGTTCTCTCCGTCGCCCGGGATTATAAGACCTCGTATATTTGGGGCGGTTTCGGCGCTCCGATCACCGAGGCCACCCTCGAGCGGGCCGCCCAGGCATACGCAAAGAACACCGAAAAGGGGTGGATCACCGCCGCCCGCCGCTACGTCGGAGACCCCAAGGCTTTCTATTTCGATTGCGTGGGGCTCATTAAGGCCCTTTTGTGGGGGTGGAGCGGGGACGCCTCCAAGGCATACGGCGGGGCCGTCTATCCCACCATGAGCCAAGTCGTCGCGGGGGCCTGCCCCGACGTCTCGGCGGACGGTATGATCTCGATTTGTTCCGACGTCTCGACCGACTTTTCCGGGATCGTACCCGGCGCGGCGGTATGGATGTCGGGACACATTGGGGTTTATGTCGGAGATGGCCTTGCGGTAGAGTGTACGCCCTCGTGGAAAAACGGGGTGCAGATTACCGCCGTCGCCAACATCGGGAAAAAGTCGGGGTACAATGCCCGGACGTGGAAAAAGTGGGGGAAAATCCCCTATGTTACCTATGAGGAGGAAATCGACATGAGCAAAGACGAATTAAAGGCCATGATCCGGGAGGTCGTGAAAGAAGTCCTCGACGAGGAAAACCCCGTCTATAAGGATTTGAAAGACGTCCCGGAATACTGGAAAGGCGCGGCGGCGGCCCTGCTGGACTCCGGCGCCGTAAACGGCGGAACGTCCGCGGAAGTGTGCGCGACCGATCTCAACCTCCGCAAGGAGACGCTCAAGGCCGCTATCGTGGCCGTTTTGTACCACGACGCCCGGGAGGGCACGAAGTAAACAAGCGGGCCGGAGAGCACCTCCGGCCTGTCTTTTTGCCTATCTATGGAGTATTCCCATATGCCAACGATAAATTTATGTTAATATCGGTTAAAATAATGGATATTACCATAAAGGGGCGAGCGCGTGAGGAGGTTTCAATTTGAGGGCAAAGGGAACGTATCGGGCGACCGCGTCCGGGAGCTACGCCTCCGGGCCCGCCTGTCTCAATCCGCCCTCGCGGTAAAAATGCAGATAGAGGGCGCGATCATTGAACAGGACGCGATAAGCCGGATCGAGAGCGGCTCCCGGCTCGTGACCGACTACGAACTCCTCGCCCTGACAAGGATTTTCGGAGTCTCCGCCGATTGGATCATAGGCTCCGACAAGAACACGCCGCGGGACTGATCCCCGCGGCTTTTTTGCGCTTGACATTACGAGCAAAAGAGCGTAAAATACAGACACAACACACAAGGAGGCGGTCGATATGAGAAAGGCAACCACGGGCCAAGGGAGCAAGCTCGCGACGATCCGAGTAGAGCGGGGGCTCGGACAAAAGGAGCTTGCGGACAAGTCGGGGGTAAATATCCGGCAAATCCAGAGTTTCGAGTCCGGGGAGCGGGATATTAAAAACGCCTCACTCAAAAACGCCCTCGCCCTTGCGGACGCCCTGGGGGTACACCCCCGAGAACTCGTGTAAAACGACGCCCCGCCCGGTCTACATGGCCGCGGCGGGGCTTTGCTATATTTGGAGGGTTTGAATATGGGAGAGAAGTATCAACACTTGACATGGAGAGAACGCCTCACCATCGAAACGCGCCTCAAAGATGGGTGGTCGAAACAGCGGATCGCCGACGAGCTGGGGCGGCACGTCTCCACCATCTACCGGGAGATCAAGCGCGGCCTCGGTATTCAGCGGACGAGCGACCTCATAGACTACGAGTGTTATATCCCGGACATAGCTCAAGCGCGGTATGAGGATCACTTTCCAGACAAGGGCCCAGGGCTCAAGATCGGGAAAGACCACCGCCTCGCCCAATACCTCGAGAGCGTCCTCAAGGGCGGGAACAGGTCGCCGGAGGCCGCACTCGGAGAGATCAAGGCAAAGGGCCTCAAGTTTGATACTGAAATCTCCGTGAGGACTCTATACCGCTATATCGACCTCGGCCTCTTTCTCGAGGTGACAAACAAAGACCTCCCTCAAAAGCCGAACAAAAAGCGGGGGTATCGCCGCGTCCGCTCCGCCGCGAGGGCGCCTAAAGGTTTGAGCATTGAACAGCGCCCGGAGGAGATCAACTCCCGGGAGGTTTTCGGTCATTGGGAAATGGACACCGTAGAGGGAACGAAAAAGAGCCGCCCCCGCTTGCTTGTGCTCACGGAGCGGCTCTCTCGCCACGAGATTATGATACCGATACGGGCCAACACCTCGGAGAACGTAGTAAAGGCGCTGAACACCCTCGAGCGCAAGTATGGCCCTCTCTTTTACAAAGTCTTTCGGTCTATCACCGTGGACAATGGCTCCGAGTTTGCGGACTGTGCGGGCATGGAAAAGGCTTGTCGGCGGAAAGGTAAGCGGACGACGGTCTATTACTGCCATCCGTACAGCTCATGGGAGCGCGGCTCCAACGAGCGGCAAAACGGCATGATCCGCCGCAAGCACCCGAAAGGGACGGATTTTGCAACTATTCCGGCCTCGACGTTAAAGGAAACCGAGGAATGGGTCAATAATTATCCTCGAAAGATATTTAATTTCCACACCGCGGCGGAGATATTCGAGGCTTGCGTCAATAGCCTTTGAAAAATAAATTACTAAAATTTTCGCAAATCACTTGACAAGGGGCCAGAGACGTGAAAAAAACCCGTTTCCGGAAGGATGTATGATAAAAAATGTCGTTTTGAAGGAAATGTGACATTGACATTAAAAAATGAATCCCCTATAATAGTAAGGCTATAGAAAAGAAAGATATTTGCGAAATACAAAGGAGGAGTCCAGGTGGGAGAGCCTGCCAGAGAGAATAAAATGGGTGTAATGCCCGTCAACCGTCTGCTGATCAATATGGCGCTTCCTATGGTTGCGTCCATGCTGGTCCAGGCGCTTTATAATGTTGTGGACAGTGTGTTTGTGGCCAAGCTCAGTGAGGATGCCCTGAATGCGGTGTCGTTGGCCTTCCCGGTGCAGAGCCTGATGATTGCCGTATCCGTGGGCACGGGTGTGGGTATCAACGCCCTGCTATCCCGGAGCCTGGGGCAGAAGGACCAGGAGCGGGCCAACAAAACAGCGATGAATGGTCTGCTGCTGGCGGCAATCAGCTGTTTGGTCTTTACGGTGCTGGGACTGACCTGTTCCCGGCTTTTCTATTCGGTTCAGACGGATATTGCTACCATTGTGGATTATGGCGCGGACTATCTCAGCATTTGCTGCGGAGTTAGCGCAGGACTGTTTTTGTCGGTCACCAGTGAACGGCTGCTTCAGGCGACTGGGCGTACCTTTTACACCATGATTACCCAGGCCACCGGTGCCATCATCAACATCATCCTGGACCCCATCCTGATTTTCGGCCTGCTGGGTTTCCCGCGCATGGAGGTGGCGGGGGCTGCCTTGGCCACGGTCATCGGTCAGATCTGCGGCGGCCTGCTGGCCCTGTTTTTCAACCTGACCCGTAACCCGGATATCCAGCTTTCCCTGAAAAATCTCCGGCCCCAGAAGTCTATCATCCTGGGCATTTACAGCGTAGGTATCCCCTCCATCGCGATGCAGTCCATCGGCTCGGTGATGGTGTTTGGTATGAATCAGATTCTGATCTCCTTTACAGCCACAGCCACGGCGGTATTTGGTGTATATTTCAAGCTCCAATCCTTTATTTTTATGCCCGTATTCGGCCTGACCAACGGTATGGTGCCTATTGTGGCCTATAATTACGGGGCCAGAAAGCCGGAGCGGATCATTAAGACCATCAAGCTCAGTGTAATGTACGCGGTGGGCATTATGTTTGTGGGCCTGATCCTCTTCCAGGTGATTCCCCATGTGTTCCTGGGCCTGTTTATGGCGGAGGGAGAGACCAGCGGCGATATGCTGACCATCGGTGTGCCTGCCCTGCGGATTATCTCCCTGAGTTTCCTTTTTGCAGGTTTTGCGATTGTGTGCTCCTCGGTGTTCCAGGCTCTGGGCCACGGAGTACTTTCCTTGACCGTCTCGGTGGTGCGCCAGCTGCTGGTGCTGCTGCCGGTGGCGTTCGTCCTCTCCCGGTTCAGAGGTCTGCAGGCCGTGTGGTGGGCCTTCCCCATTGCGGAGCTCTTTTCCTTGACGCTGAGTACCCTGTTTTTAAAGCGGGTATACCATAAGGAAATTCTTCCTATGCGTGAGATCGGGGAGTAACCATAGGTTCCCTTCCTAGGAACATGACAAGAAAAAGCCAGCGGTACAGCCATAGACTGTGCCGCTGGTTTTTCTTTATGTCAAAAGGGTGGATAGGATTTCCTGATGCCACTGGATGTCGGTAATTCTGGGGACTTTTTGGAAGGAACTGCGAACGGATTGGATGATCTGCTGACGGCTTACGCCCTCTTGCAGGAAGCAGAGCATTTGAGCGTTGGTAAAGGGCATGATCACCACACCGCTGACCGGCTGATGGGTGTTGGTAGACTCCAAAGGAACCGCGGCCACCGCACGCCAGATGTTGATGGTATTGTAGTCCAGTTCGTCGGCGATAAAGAAGGTGAAGGTCTCTTTGTCGCTGGATGCCTTCAGATTGAGAGCGTGGCGCAGGACCGGCTCCCATTCTCCCCTCTTCTGGGCCTGTTTGTTCATCATCGTTACCTCCAGCATAACGGTCATGTCGTGATACTGGATAACAATGTCTCCTTCTCCGCCGCCTGCGTGAACCACCGGTTCAAAGTCGGCATTCAAGGTTAAGTTCAAGCTGGTGTACAGGTCAAAGTCTTCGCCGGACAGATAGAACCAAGCGATGCCCACAAGATACTCATAAATTGTGGGGACGGTGGCGGCATCGTTGACCTCGCTTTTGATTTTATCATCATTGGACCGGTCGGAAAACAGGGGAAGCAGGGACATCACCCGTTCTGGAGGATAGTTTTCTCGAATGTGGGCCAGAAAATCCGCTGACTTCTTGCTCAGCAGCAAATCCTTGGCTGCTCCGGAGGTGCTGACCCCCAAGAGTATCTGGATGTCTTCTAATACCTGGTCGGTACGGAGGGGCGGATAGCCCAGAATTTCCAGCAGGGAGTGACTTTGACAAAAGTAGCAGTCTTCGGTCTGTTCATACTGGAGGTAATCCTCCTCGGACATCTCACCGAAAATGTGTTCCTGTAGCTCCTGGGCATGGAAAATGATTCGCAGAATATCCGGAAAGGCCAGCTCAGGCAGACGCTTGAATTTGAACAGGCCGGTGGCGCTGAGCAGGCGGATGGTGGTGTCTGAGTATTCCCGAATGCCGTCAATCCACTTGGAGGTTGAAAAGGTGACATAAAACTCCCGGTTGTAGTGGGGGGCGGTGAGCAGAGGATGGGACTTGTTTTTCTCCAAAAAGGTATCCAGGTCATAGCGGCTGCCCCGGTTCCCGATCTGAAAGACTGCCTTCCCCCAACCAAAGGCCTTTTGAAGCAGGTCCCCATCCTCCTCCAGGCAGGTAAGCAGCGTCTGGTAGCAGCCGGGGGAGGGGGTACGGCGAAACTGGTCCAGTGCCAGATAGAAGTTGTAGTACTTCCCCACAGTGGACTGGCTTTTTTTGGAGCTTTTAAAATAGTTCCGGAAGTGGTCGAACTCCAGCACTTCATCCGCCCAAAGCTCATCCGGGACCGGCACCTGCCGGCTGCGGATCATGGGTTCCAGCACCTCAGCCCTGGCTCCGGCCAATACTGCCTCTTTGATGGAGGCGCTGCTGTAGGGGCCCAGTCCCTGCACCACAAGTTCAAAGCTCTGCCGGTCCAGAGGGGAGCCATTCAGCAGCAGGCTGAGGGCCATGAGGAAGGGAGCGTAGTATTGGCGTTTTCCGTCGCGGCCGGGCTGGGAGAAGACTTTCAGCTTCAAAAGCTGGCGAAGCAGAGCCAGATTGACGGTATCCAGGGGGAGAATGGCCTCTACCGCGTCGGGCTGGAGCAGACCGCGCAGATAGGAATAGCCTGCTTGGGTGATCTTCCTGCGGGCGTCGGTAAAACCCATTTTCACCAAATTGCTGGTGTAGTGCCGGGCGCGCTTTTCAATGGCCTCGTCCAGCATACGCGCCATACGGGGAAAGGTTTGGGCGATCCAGTCCCGGTCCTTGCGCAGAAAGGCTTCATAGTCCTTGCCCAGGTCAGACATGAAATTGTCATAGTTGCGGTGGACCTTAAACACGTCTTGCGATTTGTCCAGGGCCTTTTCGTAAAAACGAAACTGAGCTACACTGGTGGGGTAACGGCTCCAGCTTTCGGTGGGATATTCGGTTTTCAGCTCCTCCAGGATTTCCAGATATACGTTCAGAGCGTTGAGTACATCACTGCGTCTGCCATTTGTGTCCATCAGGTTAAAAATCTGGTTTTCTCCGATGACCATGTCCGCACCTCCCACTCCCGTCAGTAATTGAGAATCAGTACCTCCTCACTGGAGGAGGTTTTATCTTTTGTCTGGTAATTGGAATTGGCATAGCTGTACTGAAGGGGCACCGGACGGTAGGTGCCCCGGTTTTGTTCCAACCATTGGAGGAGGACCGTATTTTCCCGCCCTTTGCTGCGCAGTACATTGGACAGGGCAAAGGGGACCCCCTGGGCGTGGAGCCGGTCCAGAAAGGCCAGCAGGTCTCGCTCCAGCGCTTCGTTCCAGCCGCCCTTTTCGTTGTAGGTGGCGCAGGTGATGAGATAGGGGGGGTCTGCATAGACAAAGTCCTGCCCGGTGAGACCATTGGTGTCAAAGTCCCGGAAGTCCTGGCAGGTGAAGGTGCAGGTTTGGCTGTGAATGCGGTCCAGAAAGGCCAGCAGCTTGTCCTCCATGCGCTGATTGAAGTCCCGCTTGCCCACAGGCAGGTTAAATTCCCCGCGGGCGTTAAAGCGGATCTGATTATTAAAGGCGTAGACAATGAGGACGTAGAGCATGATGTGGGAGCGGGAGTCGTCCAGCCCCTCTCTCCGGCGGCGGTTATAGTCCTCCCGCAGACGGAGAAATCCCTCCCGGTTGTAGGTACCCAGCCCACGGCCGCTGTCACAGCCATAGTGGGCATAGCCGTACCGGCTGACCAGGGAGAGACGGTAATGTTCAATGATCTCGTGGACCCATGCCAGTATGGTTTCGCCATCCAGTTCGTGCAGCGTCTGGTAGAGGTGGAGCAGGTCCGGGTTCCGGTCATTGTAGATCACCTGCTGGCTCTGGACGTTAAGTCCCACATTGCATCCACCGCAGAACAGGTCCACAAAGATCCGGGAGCTTTGGGGGAACAGAGGGAGGATCTGGGGCAGCAGCTTATATTTTCCTCCGGTATAATTTAACGGCGATTGGACCATTTCCTCACGCTCCATCCCGGCAAGTACACAGAAACAGCCGTTCGGCGTTTTCCGGCAGGTCGGATTTTCCGGTGGTAAAGGCCTTGTAGCTCTCCTCAAACACCTTGACGCTGCCCTTTTTGCCTAAAATGGCCATGATATCCTCATCAGAGATTTTGGCGTTGGAGCGGCCGTTGCCCTTTTCGGCCATGTTGTTGTAGGAGAGGAGAATGTATTTGGCCTTAATGTCCTGTACCAATGTTTCAAAGGCCCGCGGGGCAGAGGTGGTGCAGTACTTACTTTTCATCCCCGAGCGGTCCATTTTCTTTGCCACCCCGAAGACCTCCGGCTTTTCCCAGCGGGCCACATTTTCCAATAGATGATAGGTGTCACAGTACTGCCTGGAGTTGTAGGGAGGATCGATATATACAAGGTCTGCCTCGATGCGCTTGACCAGGTTGTTGGCGTCCTCATTGAAGCATTGGTTGAGGGGATTGTTATGTACCTGGGCCATGGGGACGCACAGCTCCAGGGAACCTTCGGACTTTGCCCCCTTCCGGTAGGCGTCGTAGTGTCCGCAGGTGAGGGCGATCCGGTCCATGGCGTACAGGAGGGACGTGATCAGCAGGGCACGCTCCCGGCGGTTGAGAAGGCCCCGTTTATAGCTGCGCTCAATGTCTTCCCGGATGTAGCCGATTTTGGCGCAGTCCCGCCGGCTGAAATAGGTGTCGGCAAAGTTGCGGGTCATATAATTCTCACCGCAGCCGGTTTTGGCGTTGTAGGCGGTGACAAACTCCGCGATGCGCTGAGGGTCATAGTCCTCCGCGCCAAACCAGGCGAAGTTGCAGATGTAGTTGCTGTACATCAGGTCGTTGGTGATCAGGATTTTATCCTGAAAGGCGGAGGACACTGCCCCGGTGCCGGAAAAAATGTCCGCCACAGTCTCCACTTGGGGACACTCTGCTTCCACCACCCGTGTGATAAAGGGGAGCAGTTTATATTTATTGCCCAGATACCGCCGGTTGTTGATGGTGGAAGTGCGATAGGTTGTGTTCATGGGGAGCGCCTCCGTCTCGTGGTTGGTCTCTTACAGAATAGCAGATAAAGTGTCCCATAAACCGGACTTTAATAAAGGCCGGACCTATGGAAGGTAAAGCCGGAATATAACAATACAATCTACATTATACCTGTAAGAGCCGTCAAAGCCAACTGCTTTCCCAAAGAAAATTTTTACGGAAAAAACGGGGCTTTTGATTGGATTTCTGACAAAACGAAAAACCCGGCGGCAAAGAACACTTTGCCGCCGGGAAGGGAAGGGCATAGGGGATGCGTTATAGCTGTGGGACGATCTGATACATCAGCACAAAGTGGCATGCGCTGCCCAGAAGGATAAACACGTGGAAAATCTCGTGACAGCCAAAGCGGGGATTGCTGCGTCCGGGCCATTTGACCGCATACAGGACTCCGCCGATGGTATAGAGGAGGCCTCCGGCCAGCAGCCACAAAAAGCCGTCGTAGGGGAGGGCTTCATAAATTGGGACAATCGCAAAGATGACCAGCCACCCCATGAAAAGATAGATGGCACTGGTGAGCCAGCGAGGGATGGCCAGCTTGGCAATGGTCAGTACCACTCCCGCTGCAGCCAGCGTCCATACAGCGACGAGCAGGGGAATCCCGCCGCTCTCCCGCAAAGCGGTGAGGCACAGAGGGGTATAGCTGCCGGCGATGAGCAGGTAGATGGAGCAATGGTCATATTTCCGAAGGGCAATGCGTCCCGCTACCGAGGTGCGCAGACAGTGGTAGAGGGTGCTGGCGGTATAGAGACAGAACATGGATAGGCCATATACCACAAAGAGGACCATCAGGGAACCATTCCCTATCTGCCCGGCCCGGATGAGCAAAAGCACCGTGCCCACCCCGGCCAAGACCGCGCCGATTCCATGGGTAATGGCCGACCAGGGGCGCAGGCCGTCATAAGGGTCGCGGACTTCCCGGCGGCGCTTTGGCCTGGAAATGGCCAAGGGGGCGGCGGAAGCGGATAACACATCGGCACGCATAGGAATTTCTCCTTTCTGGGGTATCATGGATTACAAGTTCAGTATATGCTTTTTTCAGAAAAATATCAATATACAATATGACTAAATATAATATTAAAAACTAGATTAAAAAATATAAAAAACAACGCCGGAGCACCGGCGCTGTTTTTTTCAGGTTGAGAATCAGCCCTCGGAGATCGCGCTCATGGGGCAGGTACCGGCACAGGCACCGCAATCAATGCAGGCGCCGGCGTCGATGACATAGTGAGCATCACCCTGAGAGATGGCGCCAACGGGACAAGCGTCCGCGCAGGAGCCGCAGCTGATGCAAGCATCGCTAATGACATGGGCCATGATAAGTACACCTCCCTTAGAATGTACATACATTCTATCACATCTTTTTAAAATTGCAATGCTAAATTTTAGGGATTGGGGGAATGATAGTAAAAGATTTGTTTCCGAGGTGAACAACCATGTCAGACAGCCGATTCACATCCACCGCCCTGGGGGCGATCCGTTTAGCCCAGGAAAATGCCGCCCGCCTGGGCCACAGCTACGTGGGAAGCGAGCATCTGCTGCTGGGGCTGGCCAGCCAAGAGTTCAGCCCTGCCGCCATTGCTTTGCGCCGGGCTGGAGTTGACAGCCAGAAGCTTCGCTGCGCCATTGCTCAGCGGGTGGGGACCGGGGTGCCCTCCCGGTCCCTCCACCAGGGGTTAACACCAAACTGTTGCCAGGCCATTCAGGGAGCGGTAGGGGAGAGCCGCCGTTTGGGCCAGCAGGCGGTGAATTCGGAGCACCTGTTGCTGGGATTGCTGGGGGAAAAGAACAGTGAGGCGTATCAGCTCCTGGCTGGCTGCGGGGTAGATGGACAGACGCTCTACCGGTCGGTTTGTGCCTCTCTGGGTGGGGAGGATGCGGCGCCCCGAGCGAGAATAAGAGAGCCCGAATCCCGCCCCTCCGGGGACACCCGGCAGCTGGACCAGTGTGCACGGGATCTTACCCGTATGGCCGCGGAGGGGCGGCTGGACCCGGTCATTGGCCGAAAGGAGGAGCTGGGGCGGGTCATTCAAATCCTTTCCCGCCGGACCAAGAATAATCCTGCCCTCATTGGAGAACCGGGCGTGGGGAAAACGGCTGTGGCGGAGGGGCTGGCTCTGGCCATAGCCGATGGCACAGCCCCTGCCCATCTGCTGGGCCGGAGAGTGTGTGCCCTGGACCTGTCCGCCATGGTGGCGGGCACCAAGTACCGGGGGGAATTTGAAGAGAAACTGCGTCATGTGCTCCAGGAGGTGCGAAGGGCGGGCAACATCATCCTGTTTATTGATGAGCTGCATACCATTGTAGGGGCGGGCTCGGCAGAGGGAGCTATCGATGCGGCCAACATTTTAAAGCCGGCGCTCAGCCGGGGAGAGCTTCAGGTGATTGGAGCTACCACCCTCGACGAGTATCGGAAATATATTGAAAAGGACGCGGCCCTGGAGCGCCGTTTTCAGCCGATCACGGTAAAGGAGCCCACACGGGAGGAGACCCTGAATATTTTGCGGGGGCTGCGGGGGCGGTATGAGGCCCACCACCATCTCACCATTTCGGACGATGCCCTGACCGCGGCGGTGGATCTATCCATTCGTTATCTGCCCCAGCGCTTTCTGCCGGACAAGGCCATTGATTTGGTGGATGAGGCAGCCGCCCAGGCCCGCCTGTCCGGCCGTACACCACCACCGGAGCTTCAGCGTTTGGAGAACCGGGTGTCCCAGACCAGCCGCCAGTTGGCCGACGCGGTGCGCCGGCAGGATTTTGAGCAGGCGGCTTTGCTTCGGAATGTGGAGCGGGATTTTCGCCAGGAGCTGGAGCGGGACCGGGAGAAATGGGAGGCTGGGCTAGGGCGGTTCTGTGTGGAACCCCGGCATGTCCAGCAGGTGTTGTCCCAGTGGACAGGGGTACCCGTGTGTGACCCGGATGAGGCGGACAAAAAAGCTCTGGCGGCTTTGGAGAAGGAGCTTCACCGCCATTTGCTGGGACAGGACCGGGCGGTGGAGGCGGTGTCCAAAGCCATTCGCCGGGGGCGGCTGGGATTGAAAGACCCCCGCAGGCCAGTGGGCACCTTCCTCCTCCTGGGGCCCAGCGGGGTGGGCAAGACCCAATTGTGCCGCAGTTTAGCTGCTACCCTCTTTGGAAGCGAAGATGCGCTTCTCCGTTTTGACATGTCTGAGTATATGGAAGCCCACTCGGTCTCCCGCCTGATCGGTTCGCCGCCAGGGTATGTAGGCCACGAGGAGGGAGGACAGCTCACCGAGCGGGTGCGGCGCCATCCATGGTCGGTGGTGTTGTTGGACGAGCTGGAAAAGGCCCACCGGGATGTGTGGTCGGTACTCCTTCAGGTTATGGAGGAGGGAGTGCTCACCGATGCTCAGGGAAGAAAGACGGATTTCCGCAATACGGTGCTGGTGATGACTTCCAACCTGGGGGCGGAACGTTTCCGTGCGGGGAAGCAGCTGGGCTTTACCATGGGGCAGGAACAGGAGCGGGAAAAAATCGAGGCGGAGGTACGCTCTGATGCCCGAAAAACCTTTGCCCCCGAGTTTCTCAACCGCCTGGACAGTATACTGGTGTTCCATCCTCTGGATGAAACTACCCTCAGTGCCATTACCCGGCAGCTTCTGGAAGAGACCCAACAGCGCCTGAAGCAGCTGGGGGTGGCCATGGAGGTAGAGGAGGAAGCGGTACGTTTGCTGGCCAGGGAGGGGAGCGACCGGGAATATGGTGCCCGGCCTTTACGCCGGGCCATAGCCTCCCTGGTGGAGGACCCTGCTGCCGATCTTATGCTGTCCGGCCAGTTGAAGGAGGGGGGCATACTGAGAGTGTCTGCTCAGGACCACAGGGTACAGGTAAAACTGGTGTAACAAAGAAAAAGGACTTCGGAGCTGTTCCGAAGTCCTTTTTGTACGCTTTGTGCTTATAGATGGATCATATCCTCAATGGGCAAGGCGCATACTATGGACTGGGCTTTGCTGCGCAGACCGTGGGCGGTATTGACCGCATCCATAATAGCGGCCCGGAGCTGGGTGGGGACCACAATGGCCAAAATTTCCCGTTCCTCCTCAAGCTCCATATCATAGGCCTGCTCCAGATCCTCCTGCCCGGCCAGCCGGGCCTTGACCACGGTACCGCCACGGGCTCCATGGGCTTTTGCGGTAGACATAATCTCATCCGTGCGGCCCCGGCTGCAGGAGATCAAAATCACACTGTTTTCAGTACGTTCCACTTGTGGGTCACCTCGCAACTCTTTTTTTAGATTTTCCGCCTGGTAGGCAGACAGACAGGCTACCAGACTGTTCAATCCCGATATGGGAACGGTAAAAACTATGCCGCTGGCCTGAACGGTTCCCCGCAGTTCGCCGTTAAGCTGGGACAAGAGGTGTCCGGCGGCCGAGGCAGCGGACCAGCTAATCAGGACGTCCTTTTCACTGGAACCCAGCCCCAAAATATCCATAATCTCAGAAGTTGCGGTTCCGTGTCCGGCACATTGCAGATGAAGGGGAATGTGATGCTTTCGGTAAAGCTTTTGGATTCTTTTTCCTTGGCCGCGCTCCACAATGGAGACAACCAACTTGATTGCTTCCAATTTGTTTCCCTCCTTCAGTCAAAATAGAGGATTTCATCCTCCACCCGGCCCATATGATAGCGCAGACGGCGGCGAGCCAGATGGCGGCGGACTACCGTGGAAAGCCCCATAATCTGTATGGTGACTAAGGGAGTCATAGCTACCATAGCCACTGTGCCGAAGGCGTCGGTCATGATGTTGCCCCCCAGGGCCTGACAGGCACCCTGGGCGAAAGGGAGAAGGAAGGTGGCGGTCATGGGTCCGCTGGCCACGCCGCCGGAGTCAAAGGCGATGCCGGTGAATATGCTGGGGACGAAGAAAGACAGGCTCAGTGCTATCACATAGCCGGGGATAAGCAGCCAAAAAATGTTAAGTCCCGTGAGCACCCGAACCATGGACAGCCCCACAGACACGCACACGCCCAGAGAGAGCGCCAGCCCCATGGCTTTGTGGGAAATGGAGCCGTTTGATACCTCTTCTACCTGTTTGGTGAGCACAGCCACAGCGGGCTCTGCTTTGACGATGTAGTATCCGATGAGCATGCCGATGGGAACCAGCAGCCACTTTTGAGATCCTGAGGCCACTGTGGCACCAATAAGCTGCCCGGCAGGCATGAAGCCAACATTGACTCCACACAGAAAGAGTACAAGTCCCAGATATGTATAAAGGAGTCCAGCTGCAATCCGAAGCAGTTGGTGGGTGTTGAAACGCCGGGTAAAAAGCTGAAAAAGGAGAAAGAGCCCGGCGATGGGCAGCAGGGCCAGAGCAACCTCTTCAAAGTATTGAGGAAAAGATTCCAGAAAATATTGGGAGGCCTGCAAGGTGGTGGATACCTCGGGAAGAGTGGAAACAGAGGGGGTGGTTCCCACCGGCTGATAGATAATCCCCAGAAGCAGTACCGAGAAAATGGGACCGATGGAACAAAGGGAGATCAGGCCGAAACTGTCGCTGGCGGAGTTTTTATCACTGCGGTTGGAGGCGATGCCGAGACCCAGGGACATGATGAAGGGAACGGTGATAGGGCCGGTGGTGACGCCGCCGGAATCAAAGGAGACTGGAATAAAATCATTGGGGGCAAAGAAGGACAGAACAAAGACGATGAGATAGAAGATTACCAGCAACCTGCGCAGAGCAATGGCTTTTTTGATGCGCTGGGTGGCGACCACCAGGAAGAAGCCCACGCCCACCGCTACCGTGAGGATTAAAACAAGGTTGGCGATGGAGGGCACCTGCTGGGCCAGGACTTGCAGATCTGGCTCGGCTATGGTGGTGAGGACACCTAACACAAAGTAGATGACCAGTGGAATTACTATGCCTTTATGTTGGCTGACCACACTGCCTACGCCTTCCCCCATGGGGAGCATGGACATGTCTACCCCCAGGGTAAAAAGTCCCATGCCCACCACCAGCAGTACCGCGCCAAAAAGGAACAGTACCAATGTGCCGGAATCCAGTGGTGCAATGGTGACGGACAGCAGAAAAACAATGGCCGTAATGGGAAGAACGGCTGCCATGGATTCCTGATTTTTCAATGTAAGCTGTTTGTTGAGATGCAAGGGATGCTCCTTTCGTTCCACAGGGTTGCAGGATACTGTATGATTATAAAAAACAGCAAACCCAATTGTCAAAAAGATGAGGTAGATCTTTATATCATTTTAATATACAAAAAGGTTTTTATGCAAAATCGGTCCTGCATATTTACATTTCATCCAAATCTTGATATACTATCGAGTTGGAAAGAAAAATGTTTCCAATTTAGAAACATGGACAAGTTTGAAAGGTTAAGGAGTGTTCCAATATGAGCCGTATGGTCGGTACTGTATCCCGAGGTCTTCGGGCCCCCATTATTCGCAGCGGAGACGATCTGGTGGAAATCGTCACCAATTCCGTGCTGGAGGCAGCCGCCGATGACGGCTTTTCGGTACGGGACCGGGATGTGGTGGCCATGACGGAGGCCATCGTAGCCCGTGCCCAGGGAAACTATGCCTCGGTGGATGATATCGCCGCCGATGTGCGCGCCAAGCTGGGCGGGGAGACCGTGGGCGTTATTTTCCCCATTCTCAGCCGTAACCGGTTTGCCATCTGCCTGCGGGGCATTGCCAAGGGGGCAAAGAAGATCGTCCTGATGCTCAGCTATCCCTCCGATGAGGTGGGCAACCATCTGGTCAGCCTGGACGCTTTGGATGAGAAGGGTGTGGATCCCTACAAGGATGTGCTTACCCTGGAAAAGTATCGGGAGCTCTTTGGCTATGAGAAGCACCCCTTCACCGGTGTAGACTATGTGGAGTACTACCAGGGCCTCATTGAGGACTGCGGCGCTCAGGTGGAGGTCATCTTTGCCAATGATCCACGGGCCATTCTGGACTATACCAAAAATGTGCTGTGCTGTGACATCCATACCCGTGCCCGCACCAAGCGTCTTCTGAAGGCTGCTGGTGGGGAGAAGGTCTTTGGCCTGGATGAGATCCTCAATGCTCCGGTCAATGGGAGCGGTTATAATGAGAAATACGGTCTGCTGGGTTCCAACAAGTCCACGGAGGACCAGGTGAAGCTCTTCCCCCGCGATTGCCAGGATCTGGTGGAGGCCATCCAGAGCAAGCTGCTGGAAAAGACCGGCAAGCATGTGGAAGTCATGGTCTATGGTGACGGCGCTTTCAAAGACCCGGTGGGCAAGATTTGGGAGCTGGCTGACCCCGTAGTGTCTCCTGCCTATACTGCCGGCCTGGAGGGCACCCCCAACGAGCTGAAGCTCAAGTACCTGGCGGACAACGACTTTGCCGAGCTGTCCGGTGAGGCTTTGCGGGAGGCCATCAAGGAGCGTATCCACCAGAAGGATGGAAACCTGGTTGGCCAGATGGTGTCTGAGGGCACCACCCCCCGCCGCTTGACCGATCTGATCGGTTCCCTGTGTGACCTGACTTCCGGTTCCGGGGACAAGGGCACGCCTATCGTCTATATCCAGGGCTATTTCGATAACTACACCACCGAATAAAATCGTAAGAGGTCCATGGGCAATCGCCTATGGACCTCTTTTTTGCCCAAGCGGCTCACGCCGTCTGGGCATTTTTTATTTCAGAAAGAAGCGCAGGAGTTTTTCCTGCTTTGGAGAGTAGGGAGCGTAGCGAATGGGCAAATCCAGCCAGGTGGACTTTTTCACGATGCTTTTCCGACGGGAAAAGGTCTCAAAGCTCTTTTTCCCGTGGTAGCTGCCCATGCCGCTGTCTCCCACGCCGCCAAAGCCCAGGCGGCTGGAGGCCAGGTGGATGATCGTGTCGTTGATACAGCCTCCGCCGAAGGGGACCCGGCGCAGAAACCGTTCCTGAACCCTTTTGTCCTCTGAGAATAGGTACAGGGCCAGGGGATGGGGGCGATGGTTAATGAATTCCACGGCATCATCCAGGCTGTGGTAGGTGAGAACCGGCAGGAGAGGGCCGAAAATTTCCTCCTGCATGACCGGGTCTTCCGGAGAGACATTATCCAGAATGGTGGGCTGGATTTTCAGCGTATCGGGATCTCCTTTCCCGCCGTAAACCACCTTGTCAGGTGTTATGAGCCCCATGACCCGGTCAAAGTGCTTGCGGTTGATCATGCGTACATAGCCCTGGTTGTCCAGAGGGTCAGAGCCATACATGACAGAGATCCATTTTTTAAGAGCGGCAATAAAATCATCTTTTATATGCTTGTCAATGAGCACATAGTCGGGAGCAACACAGGTCTGTCCACAGTTTAAAAGCTTGCCGAAGACCAGCCGTTTGGCAGCCAGATCCAGCTTTGCACTCCGGTCCACGATGCAGGGGCTCTTACCGCCCAGCTCCAACGTAACAGGAGTGAGGTGAGCAGCGGCTTTGGCCATAACCTCTTTGCCCACGGCCACGCTGCCGGTAAAAAAGATGTAGTCAAACTTCTGCTCCAACAGAGCCTGGTTTTCCGCCCGGCCGCCCTCCACCACGGACACATATTCCGGGGGGAAACATTCCGTGAGCAAAGTACGAATCAGAGCAGAGGTGGCAGGGGAGTAGGCTGAGGGTTTGACCACGCAGCAGTTACCCGCGGCAATGGCACCGATGAGCGGTTCCAGTGTGAGCAGAAAGGGGTAGTTCCAAGGGGACATGATCAGAACCACGCCGTAGGGATCACAGACGGTGAAACTTTTGGCATGAAACTGGGAGAGGGAAGTGGGAACCCACTGGTCCCGTGCCCAACGGTTCAGATGCCGCTGTACATAGTGAAGCTCGGAAAGCGTCATGCCGATCTCGCACATATAGCTCTCCGCAGGGGATTTATTCAGGTCGGCGGCCAAGGCTGCGGCAATGTCCCGCTGGTGGCTCTGAATAGCCTGCTCCAGGGTGCGCAGCGCGTCACGGCGGGCGGATAGGGGCAGTGTTGCGCCTGTTTGATAATAGGTGCGCTGGGCCGAAACAAGGTCGAAAATGTCCAAAAGCTGCCTCCTTTGTCAAATTCCGTCAAATTCCTTTGAAAACGCCCAAAGGCGCGGCTTTTGCCGCGCCTTTGGAGAAAAACATAACTTACTGAGCGTCCTTGATGGCAGCCTGAGCAGCAGCCAGACGGGCGATGGGCACACGGAAGGGGGAGCAGGACACGTAGTCCAGACCCACCTTGTGGCAGAACTCCACGGAGGAGGGGTCGCCGCCGTGCTCGCCGCAGATACCCAGGTGCAGGTCGGGGTTGGTGCTCCGGCCCAGCTTGGCAGCCATCTCCACCAGACGGCCCACACCAGTCTGATCCAGCTTGGCGAAGGGGTCGTTCTCGTAGATCTTGCGGTCATAGTAGGCATCCAGGAACTTGCCGGCGTCGTCACGGGAGAAGCCGAAGGTCATCTGAGTCAGGTCGTTGGTGCCGAAGGAGAAGAAGTCGGCCTGCTTGGCGATCTCGTCGGCGGTGAGGGCGGCACGGGGGATCTCGATCATGGTGCCGACCTTGTACTTCATATCGGAGTGGACGGAGGCGATGATCTCGTCAGCAGTCTTGACCACCACGCTCTTCACGTAAGCCAGCTCCTTGACCTCGCCCACCAGGGGGATCATGATCTCGGGGACCATCTTCCAGTCGGGGTGCTTGGCCTGAACGTTCAGGGCAGCCTTGATGACGGCGCGAGTCTGCATGGCAGCGATCTCAGGATAGGTGACAGCCAGACGGCAGCCACGGTGACCCATCATGGGGTTGAACTCGTGCAGACCGGCGATGATGGCCTTGATGTCGGCCACGGACTTGCCCATGTCGTTGGCCAGCTTCTCAATGTCGGCCTCCTCGGTGGGAACGAACTCGTGCAGGGGGGGATCCAGGAAGCGGATGGTGACGGGGCAGCCCTCCATGGCCTCGTAGATGCCCTCAAAGTCGCTCTGCTGCATGGGCTCCAGCTTAGCCAGAGCGGCCTCACGCTGCTCCACGGTGTCAGAGCAGATCATCCGGCGGATGGCGGGGATACGGTCCTCGTCAAAGAACATGTGCTCGGTGCGGCACAGGCCGATGCCTTGAGCGCCAAACTTCTTGGCCTGAGCGGCATCGTGGGGAGTATCGGCGTTGGTGCGCACCTGGAGACGGCGGTACTTGTCACACCAGGCCATCACGCGGCCAAACTCACCGCCGATGGAGGCGTCCACGGTGGGGATGGCGCCGTCATAGATCTTACCGGTGGAGCCGTCCAGGCTCAGCCAGTCACCCTCGTGGAAGGTCTTACCGGCCAGCTCAAACTTCTTGTTCTCCTCGTCCATCTTGATCTCGGAGCAGCCAGACACGCAGCAGGTGCCCATGCCGCGGGCCACAACGGCAGCGTGGGAGGTCATGCCGCCGCGGACGGTCAGGATGCCCTGAGCGGCCTTCATGCCCTCAATGTCCTCGGGAGAGGTCTCCAGACGGACCAGAACCACCTTCTCACCACGGGCGGCCCACTCCTTGGCGTCCTCAGCGGTGAAGACGATCTTGCCGGAGGCGGCGCCGGGGGAGGCGGCCAGAGCGTTGCCGATGACGGGGGTCTTCTTCAGCACCTCAGCGTCAAACTGGGGGTGCAGCAGGGTGTCCAGAGAGCGGGGCTCGATCATGGCCACGGCCTTCTTCTCGTCGATCATGCCCTCGTCCACCAGGTCGCAGGCGATCTTCAGAGCGGCAGCGGGAGTACGCTTGCCGTTACGGGTCTGCAGCATGTAGAGCTTGCCGTTCTCCACGGTGAACTCCATGTCCTGCATGTCGCGGTAGTGGTCCTCCAGGATCTTGCACACGTCCTGGAACTGGGCAAAAGCCTCGGGGAACTTGTCAGCCATCTCCTGGATGGGCATGGGAGTCCGGACGCCAGCCACCACGTCCTCGCCCTGGGCGTTGGTCAGGAACTCACCAAAGAGCTTCTTCTCGCCGGTGGCGGGGTTACGGGTGAAGGCCACGCCGGTGCCGCAGTCGTCGCCCATGTTGCCGAAGGCCATGGACTGCACGTTGACGGCAGTGCCCCAGGAATAAGGAATGTCGTTGTCGCGGCGGTACACGTTGGCACGGGGGTTGTCCCAGGAACGGAACACGGCCTTGATGGCGCCCATGAGCTGCTCCTTGGGGTCGGAGGGGAAGTCCACACCGATCTTGGCCTTGTACTCGGCCTTGAACTGGCCGGCCAGCTCCTTCAGATCGTCAGCGGTGAGCTCCACGTCCTGGGTGACGCCCCGCTCCTCTTTCATCTTGTCAATGAGCTGCTCGAAGTACTTCTTGCCGACCTCCATGACTACGTCGGAGTACATCTGGATAAAGCGGCGATAGCAGTCCCAAGCCCAGCGGGGGTTGCCGGACTTCTTGGCCATAACCTCGACCACTTCCTCGTTCAGGCCCAGGTTCAGGATGGTGTCCATCATGCCGGGCATGGAAGCGCGGGCGCCGGAACGGACGGAGACCAGCAGGGGGTTCTCCAGATCGCCGAACTTCTTGCCGGTGATCTCCTCCATCTTGACGATATACTCCATGATCTGAGCCTGGATCTCGTCGTTGATCTTCTGGCCGTCCTCATAGTACTGGGTGCAGGCCTCGGTGGTAATCGTAAAGCCCTGGGGAACGGGCAGACCGATGTTGGTCATCTCAGCCAGGTTAGCACCCTTACCGCCCAGAAGCTCACGCATATTGGCGTTGCCTTCGGAGAAGAGGTAGACGTACTTGTTTGCCATTTGTATACTTCATTCCTTTCTTCATGTTTAGACGGCACATCTGGTGAAACCGGAAACCCGGCCGCCTGGAGGCCGCCGCAATCGAAACAATATGCAGTCTTGCATCGCATGACAATACTGCGGATGATATTATACCTATATGAAAGAAATATTGCAACACATTTATCAAGATTTTCACAAAATTTTACTAAGAAATTCCCCAACCTGGCCCCTGTACCAAAGGAAAGAAGGAGAAAATGAGCAAGAATGGGTTGTCAAGATTTCAGAGAGGTAGTACACTTGCAAGAAACAGGAGGTGAGGACCTTGCGCAAAGAACTCTGGCAGATGCTGCTGCTCTATTTGGCCCTGGTCAATCTGTGGGCATTTTGCGTTATGGGGATCGACAAGCGGCGGGCCAAAAAGGATGCTTGGCGGCTGTCGGAAAAGGCTTTGTTCCTTCCGGCAGTGCTTTTCGGCGCCCTGGGAGGAACCGTGGGGATGAAGGTATTTCACCACAAGACAAAGCATTGGTATTTCCGCTTTGGGTTTCCGGTGCTGCTGATTGTGCAGCTGGCGGCGCTGGGGTGGCTTGTCTGGTGGAATTTTTAAATAAAAAAGCAGGCGCGTTCCGAAAAGCGCCTGCTTTTTTATGCAGTATCATAGGGGGCAAACGGAATTTTCCGCATAGCCCGTGCTTCCTTCAAAGCTGTTTTTCATAGCAGTTGAGCACCTCGTCCAGAAAACCCTGGAACAGGAACCGGGCGTGGCCGGCAAAGCGGTAGCCCAGCTTTGGGTACATAGTGTTGGCGGGGAGGTTTCCCTCATAGGTATCCAGGCGCATAACAGTTTTTCCCTGACGGCGGCTTTCCTCCTCGCAAAAAGCCACCATTTCCCTGGCTTTTCCCCGGCCGGAGAAGCGGGGACTGACCACCAAAGTGTGGATGACCATGACCTGCTCAGCGTTGGCCTTAAACTGCCAGGGAATGAGGTCGTATTCGGGCAGCTGTATGCCGTTTAGAATGACCGCGGCAAAAAGAGTACCATCTTCCTCTCCCACAAAAAGGGTGCCGGCCTCCAGAGCGCCGCGGGCTGTATCCAGAGTGGGGTATTTCCCACGCTGCCAGTTGGTGTAGGAGACGGGACGCAGATCCTCCTGGTCCAGAATTTCCTCATAGAGCCGGGCTACGGCGGGCAGATCGTCCGGGCAAGCGGGTCGTATCATGGCGTTTCTCCTTTGTTAGTAGCGGTGGGCCCAGCCGGACAGCAGCCACACAGGGGCCAGCCAGGTGAGCATATAGACCATCAGGTTCAGAACGGACAGGGAGGTGTAGGCCCCGATGGAGGTGAGATAGGTAGCCAGGGCCATCCCCAGGACGGAGCCCACGCAGCAGACCGCGCCCCCAAACCGGGCGGCCCGGTACATGCGCTTGGAGGCTGCCACAGCCTCAGCAAAGGGGAGAAGCCCTTCCCGGCACAGCAGGGCAGTGAGGACTTCGCAGTGGGGCTGATCCGGATCGGACAGCTCACGCCGGCGTTCCACGGGCGGAAAATCCATCTTGTCTGCCGCCAGCTTGAAGCGCTGCTGAAGCATAGCGGGAATGAGGTTAAAGTCCCGTGTAGCCAGTACCGGCCCAATCTTTTCTCCCATCAATTCCTCCATCGCGGGAAAGACGGTGTCGTGGAGGGTGTAGTTCAGAGCGAAAATTCCGGCCAATTGTCCGTCAATGGCACAAAATACGGCGTTTTTTACATTGAGCCCCTGGGGAAGGGAGATGTCCATCAGATTCATAAAAGCTGCGGAACCCACCAGAACCTGGTCTCCCCGGATGTTGGCGGACAGGCCGCCTCCCTCATAGCAGGTGAGCCGCTCGGCTTTGCGCAGCAGTCCGCCCATAGAGCGAAGCTGGTCATGGAACAGCCGCCCCAAGCCGCTGCCTGAGTCTAAAATCAGGGTGGCGGTGTAGGCCAGAACCCGCTCGGCAGGGAAATCCCGCATGACCTTATAGCCGTTCAGCTCCACATGTCCCTGGGGAAACAGATCGGTGTCAGTAATGAGTACCCGGTCTCCCTTCTTGGCCCGGACAATTCCCGGCCAGCCGGCCAGGGCGGCGCCGCTCTGGGAGAGACGGCGGGCGATTTTATGAAAGGAGCGGCCGTAGGCAATGCTTCCTCCAAAGGCGGCGGAGACGGTAAACAGGGCGGACAGGGACCACAACAGACGCTGGGGATTGCCAGTGCCCAGTGAGGCCAGAAGAGCCAGCACCACATCTCCAATAAGCAGCACAGGGCAAACGGTGCGGAAGATCCGCTGGGCGCCGTCGTCCGATTGAATCTGACTTCCGAACCCCTCAGCCGTGCCCTGCCATTTGGCAAAGGTGTCCCGGCCACTCCACTTGCCCTCGTCCACGGTGACCCGGTAGGGGTGGGAGGCGGCGGCGGCAGTACGGCAGGAGATGCGCAGCCCCAAGCGTTTATGATAGGTCCCGTGAAGCTGGAAGTAGAGCCCGGCCAGGCACACCAGCCCATAGGGCAGACGAAATTCCTCCGGCGGGTCCAGCGCCAACACGATGGCATCCGCCATGGTGAAGACACAGGCAAGGGCAGATAGGGTGTCCATCCCCAGTTTCCCCTGAAAAGCCCGGATCAGGCCGATCAGGATAAAATCCAGTCCCAGGAGCATCCCTGCGCCCAACAGTCCAGCGGCAATCCATTCCTGTACAGCGGGATCGTCCAGCGGCGCAAGCCAGGTAAAGCCCAGCGCGGGGACCAGGACCTGTGCAAAGGCAACCAAGGTGAGCAAAAAAACCAGCAGGCACCGCACCCGCAGTCCGGTTCGCCCCTTGGCATAGCGCTGGGCCAGCTTTTGAGGGGCTGTGTCCGGGGGCGGGGGTTCCACTTTCTTCGGCCGGCGCCATCGGGGAGGCTGAGGCTCTTCTTCTACCTCTTCCCGGTCTGTGCCGGGGATCAGGCGCTCCAGCCTTCGTACCTCCTCGTGGTCGGTAGCTTCGTCCTCCTCAAACATGGAATCGGCGTATTGATCCGCCTTGTTTCCCATCTTTTTCAAAAAGGCGGACAGGGCGCTCTCCTCCTCAGGGAAGGGGATCACTTGCGCGGTGGACGCTTCTTCCTCCTCATCGCTCTCATCTAGGTCCTCATCCGGAGCGGGGGCATCTTCGGAACCATCCTCCTCGGGTTGCTCCTCAGATGTGGGCTTCACGTCAGAGCCGACAGGCTCATCAAAACAGTCCGCCTCTTCTTCCGGCGCATCCGTGTCCTCCTGCTCTGGTTGAGGGCGGGGAGTGCCGGGAAAGGCCACAACCTTCCCTTCAGTCCGGGGACGCTTGGGCGCCTCAGGCCAGGGCAGGTCGGGCCCCTGGAGGGGGGGCTCGGTGGGGACGGATCTGGGGGAAGAGGGCTTTGCGCCGAACTCGGCCAGAATGTCGTCCAGATTAAAGTCTTTTCCGGAGGCATCGCCAATCAGCGACTTGACCTGTGACAGGTCATCCTTATTCAGTTTCTTCTCGTGGTCGCTCATGGGCGCAAACCTCTGTATGGATCAGTGTAATGTATTCTTACTCGCCCAGGCGCTGGCGTACGGCCTCATAGAGGAGGACCGCGGCGGCGGCAGAGGCGTTGAGGGAGTTGATTTTGCCGAACATGGGAATGGAGACGGTAAAGTCACAGTTTTCTGTTACCAGACGTCCCATGCCGTCTCCCTCACTGCCGATGACAATGGCGGCAGGACCCTTCAGGTCAGCTTTGTAGAGGGAGGTAGTTCCCTGGGCGGCGGTACCAAAGACCCAGACCCCTTCCTCCTTCAGCTCTTTCAAAAGTGCGGGGAGGTTGGGCACGCGGGCCACGGGCACATGGGCCACCGCGCCAGCAGAGGTCTTAGCCACCACGGCGGTGAGCCCGGCGGAGCGGCGCTTGGGGATAATGACCCCGTGGGCCCCGGCGGCGTCGGCAGTGCGGATGACCGCCCCCAGATTGTGGGGGTCAGAGAGCTCATCACACACCACGATCAGGGGATTTTCTCCCTTTTCCCGTGCGGCAGCTAGAATATCGTCCACGGTAGCATATTCCCGCACCGCGGCCTGAGCGATGACGCCCTGGTGGGAATGGGTGCGGCTCATTCCGTCCAGCTTGCGCCGGTCGGCGTCCACCACCACAATGCCCTTTTCCCGTGCGGTGGAGGCGATGTGGCCCAAAGTGGAGTCGGTCTCGCCCTTGGCGATGAAAATTTTATCAATGGTAACGCCGGCCCGCAGGGCTTCTATGACTGCGTTGCGGCCCTCGATGATGCCGTCGTTCTCCTGCTCCACGGGAGCGGAGCGGCGCAGGGGGGGACGTTTGTTCATGAACGTTCATCCTCTCAGACATGATAATCAAATTACAGTCCATTCTACCATACCCGCAAAAAAGTTGGAAGTGCTTTTTTGTCAATTTATTGAGAAACGCGTCACAGAAAGTTTACAGGGTCTTTTCTTGTTTTTAAGGGTAAAATGTGGTATGATACCATTCAGCATATCCCGAACAGGGATAAACGGCAAAAAATTGGAGGTACGCTCCTTTGAAACCAGATAAAGGAAACAACAAGAAAAATGCGTTGGGGCTGATCAGTATCATTTTATGGGCGCTGGTGCTGACGATGCTGTTTCGCAGCTGCTCCAACTCCTACGCAAGCGCCAACCAGGTCCAGGTAGACTACTCCACCTTCCGGGAGTGGGTGGTGGCCGGCCTGGTAGAGTCCGTCCGGATGGACAGCAGCACCTATACCATCACCCTGAAAGAGGGCAAAGAGGAGGAAGCTCTGGCTTACCTGGAGGATGAGACGACCCACCAGGGCAGCGGAATGTTCTCCTGGATGCCCATGAACAACAACAAAGAGACCGAGTATGTCACCACGGTCCCGCCGGTCACCGACAGCGATATCTATAACATGCTGGATGAGTATGGAGTAGAGAGCTACGGAAGCGATCCGGTGGACCCCTCCTCCTATATCCTCTCCCTGCTCATCACCACCCTGCTTCCCATCGTCATTATGGTGGGCGCTATGATGTTCCTCTTCCGGGGCATCGGCGGTAAGGGCGGCATGGGCGGACTGGGCGGCGTGGGGAAGGCCAACGCCAAGGTCTATGTGGAGAAAAAGACCGGCGTCACCTTCCGGGATGTGGCCGGCCAGGACGAGGCCAAGGAGTCTCTCCAGGAGATCATCGACATCCTCCACAATCCCCAGAAGTACACCGAGATCGGCGCCAAGCTCCCCAAGGGCGCCCTGCTGGTGGGCCCTCCGGGCACCGGTAAGACCCTTTTGGCCAAGGCGGTAGCCGGCGAGGCCGGCGTGCCCTTCTTCTCCATCAGCGGCTCTGACTTTGTGGAGATGTTTGTGGGCGTAGGTGCCAGCCGTGTCCGTGACCTCTTTAAAGAGGCCAGCAAGATGGCCCCTTGTATCATCTTCATCGACGAGATCGATACCATCGGCAAATCCCGTGACAACCGCATGGGCGGCAACGACGAGCGGGAGCAGACCCTCAACCAGCTGCTGGCCGAGCTGGATGGCTTTGACCCCGGTAAGGGCGTCATCGTCCTGGGTGCCACCAACCGCCCCGAGGTGCTGGACAAGGCCCTGCTGCGACCCGGCCGTTTCGACCGGCGCATCACCATCGACCGTCCCAACCTGGCCGGACGTCTGGCCACTCTCCAGGTCCATACCCGGAAGATCAAGCTGGCCGAGGATGTGGATCTGAAGAAGATCGCCCTGGCTACTGCCGGTACGGTGGGCGCGGACCTGGCCAACCTGGTGAACGAGGCCGCCCTCCGGGCGGTGCGCCACGGCCGCAGGCTGGTGACCCAGGAGGACCTGCTGGCCTCCTTCGAGTTTGTCATTGCCGGCAGCGAGAAGAAGAATTCCGTCCTCACCGAGTTTGAGCGCAAGCTGGTAGCCTACCACGAGGTGGGCCACGCTATGGTGGCCTACAAGCAGAAGAACGCCGAGCCGGTGCAGAAGATCACCATTGTTCCCCATACCGAAGGTTCTCTGGGTTACACCCTGCTTATGCCTGAGGAGGACAAGACCAACCTGCGCACCAAGGAAGAACTCATGGCCAAGATTTCCGTGTCCATGGGTGGCCGTGCGGCGGAGCAGGTAGTCATGAACACTATGACCAACGGTGCTTCCCAGGACATCCAGGAGGCCACCAACATCGCCCGGAACATGGTTGCCATGTTCGGTATGAGCGAGGAGTTCGGCATGATGGCTCTGGGCTCTGTCCGCAACCAGTATCTGGATGGCGGCTATGGCCTGGACTGTGCCCAGGATACCGCAGCTGTGATGGATAAGGCCGTGAAGGCCATCCTGGACGTATGCTACGAGGATGCGGTGAAGGTCATTGAGGAGAACCTGGAGGATATGCACAAGGTGGTGGCCTATCTGCTGGAGAAGGAGACCATTACCGGCGGCGAGATGGTGGCCATCATCGAGGGCCGCGACCCCGCTCTGGTAGAAGATGCCTATGCCTCTACCCGGAAGAGCGACAAGGCGTTCCGTCCCTCTGTTCCCGAGGTGATCGAGGCGCCCGCCAAGCATATTCACATGGTCAGCGAGGAGATCAAGGCTCCCGCCCTGGAGGATGGAGAGGATCAGAAGCAGGAGGAAGAACCCGCTGAGGGCGAGAAGCCCCAGGAGGATGCTCCCGCTTCGGAGGATACCTCAGTTCCCGCCGGGGATGAGGAGAAAAAGCCTGAATAACAAAAAATGCCGCCGGTCTGTGTACCGGCGGCGTTTTTTGCATAAGGAACCGCCCGGAGATGGGAAGCTCCGGGCGGTTTACTGTGTTCAGAACTTTATTTGGCCAGGTCGGGCAGGCTGGCAGCGGCAGCGGACTGTCCCACACGGCGGAACTTCTCGTCGGGAAGGGCCAGATTGATGACCTTGTTGACCTCGGGATACTCGTCGGCCAGAACCTTTTTGCAGGTCTCCAGCAGCAGGTCTCCGCCCTTTCCGGACATGACCCGGCCCAGAAGGAGCACGTGCTTGAAGGAGTAAAGGTCATAATAATAGGCCAGAGTGTGGGCCAGATATACACCGATGGACTCATAGACCTGGGCGGCACGGGGATCATCCTGGGCCATGAGCCCCTGGACTACCTTCAGCTTTTCCGCAGGGGAGAGGCCCTCATCCAGCTCAATGCCCGCACGGGGAGCCAGCTTGATCACCGAGTCCTGGGAGAAGTACTTCACGCCGCAGCCGATATCCCCGGACCACTCGTCCCGCATGGCATCCGGAGCGGCGTCCACAGGGACAAAAGCCAGCTCATTGAGCCAGCCCGTGACGCGCCCTTCCGCGTCCACATAGCCCACGGCTTCACTGGTGCCCATGGCAATGCCCAGTACGTTGTTGTCGCCCAGGCTCATGGTGCCGGCCAGGGCAGACACGTCACCGTCGTTGATTACGGCGTAGGGGATGTCTCCAAACGTATCGGTGATCGCCCGGATATAAATATCCTTCACTTTGGCGTCATAGAGGTCCTTGGGGACTTTCAGGAACAGAGAGGCGCTCATAGTGCGGTTATTGATGTAGATGCCGGCGGAGGATACGCCCACCGCATCTACGCGGGGCATGTGGGCGGCGGCGGTCTTCAGGGCGGAGACAATGCCGTCATAGTGGTAGTCGGGGTCCGCTGTGATCTTGGGGAACCATACTACCTCTTCGGAGAACACCGTCTCGCCGTCAATGACTGCGGAGACCTTCCGGTCAGAGCCGCCGGCGTCAAAGCCGATGCGGCAGCCCTCCAGGTGGCCGCCCATGGCTTTGGGGGCATCTTTGGCCTGGGGCACCTGGTCACAAAACACCACCTCAAAGGGTTTTTCAAAGATGTTGGCCATATAGTCCCAGTCGAAGGCTTGCTCACCCTGGGCGCTGTAGGCCTGGCTCAGGTAATCATAGGTATCCTTGTCTCCGGCTACATAGATTTTGAAGCCGCCTTTCATCCACAAAATGGTTTTCACCAGGCGGTTGATGTAGTAGTGGTCAGCTTCAGCCTTTTCCGGAGTGCCATAAATTTTGGTGTGGCAGGTGGCCATCTGCCCATCGGCGCGCTCCACAGCAATGGAGACAGGCTTGGTGGCGCCAGCCAGGAAGGCTTCGTTAAATTTCAGCAGAGGGATAAATTCAGGGTCCAGGACGGGCTTGTTTTTGATTGCAATCGAGATACCATATCGTTCCATGACTGACTCCTCCTACAAAATCATGGTGGCTAGTTTCTTACCAAAAATTGTACGTTTGGCTCAAACAATCCAGGTTCTAATTGGTATTATTGTACCATAATCTTTGGAATTTGTCACCTGTTTCTTGTGCATAGTAATTTATCTTGCATGAACGGGTCAAGTGGGGTATCATAGATGAAGAACGCCTCCCTTGGGGGGTGAAAGGAGAACAAAAGTATGTGGTTTGATCAAGCGGTACTTTACCAGATCTATCCTCTGGGTCTGTGCGGCGCGCCGAAGGAGAACGACGGGGTGAAGACTCCACGGATCCTGCGCCTGCTGGACTGGGTGGAACATATAAAAGCCTTGGGTGCGGACACCGTGCTTCTCAACCCGGTTTTTGACAGTGACCGGCATGGCTATGATACGCGGGATTATTTCACTGTGGACCCCCGGCTGGGGGAAAACGGTGACCTGGCTCAGGTGTGTCAAGGGTTTCACAAGGCGGGACTTCGGGTTATGCTGGACGGGGTCTTCAACCACGTGGGCCGGGGCTTCTGGGCCTTTCGGGATGTGCAGGAAAAGAAGTGGGACAGCCCCTATAAGGACTGGTTCCATCTGAGCTTTGACGGCAATACCCAGTATAACGACGGCTTTTGGTATGAGGGCTGGGAGGGCCATAATGAGCTGGTGAAGCTCAATTTGTGGAACCCCGCAGTGGTGGAGCACCAGTTTGCCGCCATCCGTTCCTGGGTAGAGAACTTTGACATTGACGGCCTGCGTCTGGATGTGGCCTACTGTCTGCCGCCGGAGTATTTAAAGCAGCTGCGGGCCTTTACCCGCACCCTCAAGGAGGACTTTGTCCTGATGGGGGAGACCCTCCACGGGGATTATAACCGCTGGATGGGGGAGGAACTGTGCCACTCGGTGACCAATTACGAGTGCTACAAGGGGCTGTGGTCCAGCTTCAACTCTATGAATATGTTTGAGATCGGCCATTCTCTGGCCCGGCAGTTTGGACCGGAGCAGTGGACGCTCTATAAGGGACGTCATCTGCTGTCCTTCCTGGATAACCACGATGTCAGCCGCATAGCTTCCCAGCTCACTAACCCGGCACACCGGAGCGTGGCCTATGCCCTGATGTTCGGTATGCCTGGAGTGCCTGCGGTATACTATGGCAGCGAATGGGGGATTTTGGGGGATAAAAAGCAGGGGGATGATGCCCTGCGTCCTGAACTTGTGCTGCCCCAGTGGAATGAGCTGTGCGACTGGATTTCCAAGCTGGCTGTGGCCAAGCGGGGGAGCAAGGCCCTGTGCTATGGCGGCTACCGGAATGTAGTGCTCACCAACAAGCAGATCATCTTTGAGCGCAAGTGTGACGAGGAGCGGGTGCTGGTGGCCATCAATGCCGATAGTGAGCCTTATACGGCCCACTTTGATGCGGGCTGCGGCCTCGCATGGGATCTCATTACCGGAGAGAAACACGACTTTGGCGGCGGCAGTGAGCTGGCCCCCTACAGTGCACAGTTCTGGAAAATGGAGTGGTAATAAAAAGAGAAGGCGTACCGGTCAGGTACGCCTTCCTTTTTATGTCAGGGTATATTACTGTGGGAAATGGGTCGGGCGATTTCAAAAGTGTTTAGCGAACAAGCCTGCGGGTGATGGCCATTCCGAAGGCACCGGGACCTACATGACTGCCGATGCTGCAGGTAAGGGGATCGTAGTGGGGGGTCTGCTCGGGAAAGAGCTCCTGGCAAAGGGCTTTCCATGCCTGTGTCTCTGACTGGGTAAGGAAGCTGCCTGCAGCGGCAGCCTGAAATGGAATCCCTCTTCTTGCATAGTCTTCCGCGGCCTGTTCCAGATACTGGACCAGCCGCTTTTTACAATTGGCGGTCCCACGCACCTTGGCGCAGGCATCCAGCTTATCCCCCTGAATGAGCAGAAGCGGCTTGATTCCCATGATTGCACCCATGGCAGCCGCAGCTGGTGTCACACGACCGCCGCGTTTGAGATATTGCAGAGTTTCGACCCCGATATAGATAATGGAGTCCAATCCGCTCTGCTCCAGTTCTGCATGGATCTCCCGAGCGGTACATCCGCTTTGTGCCAATGCCAGAGCATCCAGCACAGAATACCGCTGTGTGACCGAAATACGGTGGTTGTCTACCACGAAAACTTTGCCGTCATAGTCCTCTGAGAGTATTTTCGCGGTGGCACAAGAGTTGCTCAGGCCGCTGGACATGGGGATGTAGACCAACTCGTCATAGCCCAGATCCAGCACCTGTTCCCACAAAGCAGAAAGATCGCCGGGAGAAGGCTGAGAGGTTGTAATATCTCTGCCCTCCTGCAGATACTGATAGAATTGTGTGCTGGAGAGGTTGTGCCCCTCAAAATATACGTTATTATCGATCAGGACCGGCATGGGAAGCACAAATACTCCCAACTGCTTTCCTTCTTCTTCAAAAATACCGCTGTTGCTGTCGGTTACAACTGCCGTCTTCACATGCTTCTCCTCTCAATTTTAGTTTAGGCTGCCCTCAGAAAAAGGGCGACTGTGCCCGGACCCGTAGGGGGGCCGCTCCGTTGCTGTAAATTAGACTGGTCTAATTAGACTTCTCCATTTTATCAGAACGGATTGTAGAGGAAACGTACCAGGTAAGAAATGGTCAATTTGATCAAACTGTCCGTAATGCGGACAGTTTGACCGAATTGTACTAAATGTGAGTGCTGTATGCCAGGTTCCTTTTCCGGTAAAACGTGGGCCGTTAGACATGATAGCACCCACCGCCAATAAACTCCCGCATGAGAGAGGTTGTGGGGACCTGATCGGCGGGCAGCGGCAGAAAGTAGCTCAAAAATTTCAAAAGCCGCTTTGCTTCCAGATATTCCGGACAATCCTTGGGGACTCCAAACAGCAGCGGTTCAATATAGGGTTTGAGCAGGGCGATTTCATAAATAAGGGCGGAGTTGAATACCGCGTCTGCGCTGTCCTGATAGGGGAAGATGTTGGATTCTTCGCCGCGCCGTACCGAAGGCCACATTTGGATGGTGGCCCTGGCACTGTATCCCCGCGTCCTGGCATCCCGTTCAATTCGGCGCAGCAATCTGGCATCTGTGGTAGGAATCCGGTTGTGATCGTCTACGTTCAATGTAGTAAGGCAGCTGATATAGATTTTAAACTTGCTCTGTTTGGGCAGAGAATAGGAAAAGGCATCATTCAGGCAATGAATGCCCTCTATTACCAGCACATCCCGCGGTCCCAAAGTAAGCCGGTCCCCGTTATATTCCCGGATCCCTTTTTTGAAGTTGAATTGAGGAAGTTCTACGGTCTCCCCCTGTAAAAGCAGCGTCATGTCATGGTTGAATTGCTCAACATCCATGGCACCCAGGCTTTCAAAGTCATATTGTCCGTTGGCATCCCGTGGCGTTTCGGAACGGTTTTTGAAGTAGTTATCCGTGGCAATGGCATGAGGGGTCAGCCCGCAAGCCATCAGTTGGGTGGATAGGCGGTGGGAAAAGGTTGTCTTCCCGGAAGAAGAGGGGCCGGCGATCATAACAAAGCGAACATCCCGGCGCTGGGCAATGGTCTCGGCCAGGTCGCCGATTCGCTTTTCCATCATGGCTTCATGGGCCAGGATGATACTGGTGGCATTTCCGCAGCAGATGGCTTCATTGAGATCTGCCACATTGGAAATGTGCAGATGTTTCGACTTTTGGTCCGCATCATAAAGCGCCTGAAAGACTTTAAGGGATGGCTGGAAAGCGGCAAGGCGGTCTGGTGCCTGCGGATCAGGCAGCCGCAAAATGAGACCGCGGTCAAACAGTTCCAGATGGAAGCATTTGATATAGCTGGTATTTGGAACCATATAGCCGTAGAAGTAGTCAGAGAAATCCTCCAGGGAATAATAGTTGACCCGTGAGCTGATCCGGCAGCGAAGCAGCTTTGCCTTGTCGTGCAGGCTGCGTTTTTCAAACATTTCAATGGCATCGTCTGTTGAGATGGAGTGCTTTTGAATGGGAATGGCCTGACGGACCAGTTCCCGCATCCGGGACTCCACCTGCTCCAGCAGCGGTTCATTCAGCTGAAATTCTCCTTTGGCACGGATAAACAACGCATGACTGAGAGAGTATTCTACACAGATTTGCTCAATATGATTTTGACCGATGATGTCATAGAACGCTTTGAGCATTAAAAATATGGCGCTGCGCTCATAGGTTTGGAGGCCGGGCTTGTCTTGTAAGGTGATCATTTTCAGGGTGCAGTCCCGGTCCAGGCATTTTCCGAGCTCGCAGAGCTTGCCGTTGCGTTCCACAAGAAGGATGTCACTGGGATAGGACGCTTGGAATTCCTGTGCGATGGCCTGGTAGGATGTCCCGGCGGGATATTGACGCATAATGCCGTCTACCGTTACATGATATAAATGTTCCATATACAAACCTCCCTTGCCTGCGGTTGGCAGTTATATCTGTATTTCTGTATCATACCTCAAAAACTCGGAAAGAGCAAACACTCATTCTGTACTATTGTTGATTGCATGCAGAATCGGAAAAACCTATGGTCGTGCCAGAATACGGTGTTCGCCGCGGAAATATAACTTTATGTAAACTTTCTCTACATGAAAATGAGGCCAGCTGCAGAAATAAAATGTTCCGCTTGATATCAACCAAGCGGAACGTATGACAAAAATATGGATATGTCCTATTTTGGGACAATCCGGCCCAGTTTCCTATGGGCAAAAGGGCTGCAGAGGAATAAAATATTTCACAAATTCACACCGGGCTCTTCCGTTTTTTCACGATCGTTTGGAATCGCGAGAATTTGTGTGAAGATCTCACCGGAAAGAAGATCCTCCAGCATTCTGATGGTGGCGTCGGGATCCCTTACCATTCCGTTTTTTACCCAGTCCAGCAGAACGCCGGACATTCCGTGTGCATAGAAGCGGGCAATGACCCTGATCTGGTTGGGTTCAAGCAGTTGATCTCCACCGGCATTCAGAATGATGTCCTGCATCAGATTTTGATAGAAATCCATCAGGCAGTCCGCAAGGCTGTTCTGCCCCTCAAATTGCAGGACATTCGTATAGAAAGACTTGTTCGCCTGCATATAGTGGCACAGGGCCCGCATCCCGTTTCCCCATTGATCCATGGACAGCGTATCGCCAATCAGAGGGGTGATTTCCGTATAAAAAATCCAGGAGATCACATCGTACTTATCCCGAAAGTGATAATAAAAGGTATTCCGGCTGATTTTACAGTGTCGAGCGATGTCCCCCACAGAGATATCCAAAAAGGAGTTCTTCTCCAGCAGCTGCTTAAAGCCCCGAGCGATCATAAACTTTGTAAAGTCGGAATTGGACATTGCTCTGCCTCCAGAAAGAGTTTTTTGTATTTTATCATGGAATTTGCAGGACCGCAACTATCCATCATTTGTACCGACAGGTGGAAGAATTCCGGGGGCTGCATGGAATCATGCTGCTTATAAAAAGAATAGGAGCTGTACAAGACGGGCCGTGTGTTTTGGAGTGGAGGAGACAGTCACAACTTACTTTATTATAAAGAAACGAGGAACATACTATGCTGATGGATTTCATACGCCTGCTTGCAGTCGTGATATTGGGGGCTTGTTTTGGAAAATTGGCCGCCAAACTAAAAATGCCTGCTGTACTGGGCTTTCTGGTTGCGGGCATGGCGCTGGGCCCTAACGCGGCCAATCTGCTGACACAGGACCTTTTGGATGCACCTGCCTATCACCAGCTCATCTCCGTGTTGGAATGCGGCATGGGCTTGATGCTGGGGACAGAGATGGTCTGGAGAAAAATGAAGACCTATGGAAAACAGGTGCTGGTCATCACGCTGACGGAGTCCCTGGGCACCTTTGCCGTGGTAAGTGCGGCCTTTTGTGCCATATTTTATTTTATGGAGATCCCTATGTTCCTGGGGCTCATTTTCGGCGGCATTGCGCTGGCGACCGCGCCTGCGCCTGCATTGTCAATCGTGACCGAATATCATACCGAAGGCCCGGTAACCCGTACGCTGATCCCACTGGCTGTTTTGGATGATGTGGCTGCAATTGCGGTATTCCTGTCAGTCATGAGCATTGTGCTGGGGCAGACCGCAGGCGGCACAGTGCCCGGCTCTCTCATTTTTCTGGTTATTTTCTTCCCCGTTATTATTGGAATTGCGGTAGGCCTTCCAATATCCGCAATCTTGTGCCGCAGCAAGCACAGCAGGAGAAATGCTGCTGTGGCATTCTTCGGTGTTCTGCTCACGGCTGGCCTTACTATGGCAGCCAACACCTATTGTATGCCCTTCCCTGTGCTCAACTTCATGCTCTCTGGTATGGTCTATTCTGCAGTGTTCGCCAACCGCGTCCCGTCTGATATTCTGGAGGACATGATGGACGTGTGTGCCCCTGTGATCGGAGGCTGCTTTACCCTGATTATTCTGAATCTGGGGGCTCCGTTGGACTATCATCTCATTCTGGAGGCCGGACTCTTCACAGCCGTTTATATTCTGGCCAGAGGGGCAGGAAAAATTGGCGGTGCAGCGTTAGGGGCGGGAATATCCGGGGCGCCGGATACCGTTCGAAAATATTTAGGGCTTACACTAATGCCCCACTCCGGTGTGTCACTGGTTCTGACTGGAATTGCGATCTCCGCATTGACCGGAGAATTTAGACCGTACGGAGATATTGTCCGCGGCACCATTGCGGCTGCAGCAGTCATAAATGAAGTGATCGCGGTATTTTTGGCGCGAAAGGGATTTCAGCTGGCCGGAGAACTGGGGAAGGCCAACCACGCAGGTATGCAGGAGGACCTGGAAAGGCTGTCCTGACGGCAGCGTTGGCAGGAAAGTGCTTCTGCCTACAAAAATAAGCGCATTACATACGGACCACAGGGTTTTGAAAGAAACAAAATGATGGTTCGATATGTTCCAAAAAAGAAGGACATCCAAAGGGATGTCCTTCTTTTTTGAAATATTGCAGCACTATAGAGGCCAATGCTCTGGGGCTGCACCTAAAACCAAATCACAACCCAGTGAAAGAGGTTGTGATTTGGAAAGGAGGAGCAGCAAAATGAGTGTGCTCTGACTTATAAAATAAGCCGGAGCAAGCGGTATATCGCTTGCTCCGGCGTGGAGCAGGTGAAGGGAATCGAACCCTCGTGTTCAGCTTGGGAAGCTGACATTCTGCCATTGAACTACACCTGCGTGTTCTGTTGAAAGCTTTCATACTATACCATATTTTCCATGTAAATGCAAGCGGAAATTTGTCGTTCCGGATTTTTTCTTTTACTGGAATAAAGAAAAGGCCGCTCTCAAAAGAGCGGCCTTTTGCGAAATGTAGGTTAAACAGCGGCCTTGTTGTTTCTCATGATCATCAGGAAACCCAACATCAGAACAATGCCTACCGGCAGAGCGATGATGCCGGGCAGGCCGTTGATGGCCAGCACACCGGCAATCAGGTAGCTGATGCCGGAGATGACCGCACAGGAGATGGCGTAGGGGAGCTGAGTGGACACATGGTTTACGTGGTCGCACTGAGCGCCGGCAGAGGCCATGATGGTGGTGTCGGAGATGGGGGAGCAGTGGTCGCCGCACACAGCGCCGGCCATACAAGCGGAGATGCAGATGATGGCCAGGGGGTTGTCCATGGAGAAGACGTTCTGAACGATGGGAATCAGAATGCCGAAGGTGCCCCAGCTGGTGCCGGTGGCAAAGGCCAGAAGGCAGCCGATGACGAAAACGATCACGGGCAGGAACATCTGCAGGTGCTCAGCGCTGCGCACAAAGTCACGGACAAAGTACTTGGCACCCAGAGAATCGGTCATGCTCTTCAGGGTCCAGGCGAAGGTGAGGATCAGAATAGCGGGAACCATGGCCTTGAAGCCCTCGGGGATACAGCCCATCATTTCCTTGAAGCTCATAGAGCGGCGCACAAAGTAGTAAATGAAAGCGAAGAGCAGGCCGAATGCGGAACCCAGCATCAGGCCCACAGAGGCGTCGGAGTTGGAAAAGGCGGTGACGAAGTCGCTGCCGGAGAAGAAGCCGCCGGAATAGATCATACCTACCACGCAGCAGATGACCAGCACGATGATGGGAAGTACCAGATCCATGACGGTGCCCTTGGTGTCGTCGATGTCCTCATCCAGCATGGCATAGGGGTTAGAACCAGAGAACAGGTCACCCTTTTCCACAGCATTGCGCTCAAACTTTGCCATAGGACCGAAGTCCACATTGAACAGGATCAAGCCCAGCATCATTAAGATGGTCAGCAGGGCGTAGAAGTTATAGGGAATGGCGCGAATAAACAGGTTCAGGCCCTGGCCATCCTCTGCAAAGCCGGACACAGCAGCGGCCCAGGAGGAGATGGGGGCGATGATACACACAGGAGCGGCAGTGGCGTCGATGATGTAGGCCAGCTTGGCGCGGGAGACCTGGTGCTTGTCGGTGATGGGACGCATGACGCTGCCCACGGTGAGACAGTTAAAATAGTCGTCAATGAAGATGAGGCAGCCCAGAAGCACAGAGGCCAGCTGAGCACCGGCACGGGACTTGATGTTCTTCTTTGCCCAGCGGCCGAAGGCAGCGGAGCCGCCGGCCTTGTTCATCAGACACACCATGGTGCCCAGAATGACCAGGAAGATCAAGATACCTACATTGTAGCTGTCGGACAGGGAGGCAACAATACCGCCGCTGAACACATGGTTCAGGGTTCCCTCAAAGGAGAAGTTGGAATAAAGCAGTCCGCCTACCACGATACCGATGAACAGGGAGGAGTAGACTTCCTTGGTGATCAGGGCCAGAGCAATGGCGATCATAGGGGGCAGCAGGGCCAGGCCGGTGTTGTAATAATTGCTGGGAGAAACCACGTAGCCGGTTCCTTCACAGGCGGGGCAGGCAGCGGCCTCTCCTTCATCTGTCAGGACAATGCCAATGCCGCCGCAATCGGGACAGCTGATCATCTTTGTGCCGGTCTCCTCTGTGGGATCGCCGGCAGCAAAGGCGGTGGTGGCCAGAGCGAGGACCATCATGAAAAGGACGATGACACGCACGGGCCAGGATCTTCTAGCTCTCATTTTAATTCCCTCCAAATTTTGTTTGGGCCGCGCAAGAATATGGCGCAAAACAAAAAGCCACGGGGCGCAAAGCGCTCCATGGCAAACCGGATGCCCCCAAGACAAGATGCTCAGGGACCTCTGGATAGCGCTCCACTCACTCGTGACAGTCCGCGGGATATTCTCCCAACGGCCCAGGTCGCGCGGCCCAGGCAGGCCGCTTGATCTTCGGCAAAGTCCCCTCTCCCGCAGGACGGCTGCCTGGCCTAGCCCCACGGTACGCATGAACTTCGCGCCTCTATCCATAATAAAATTGGAATTGCAAGTATCCTATCACGGTCCTTCATACTTGTCAAGGAAAAATGTAAAATTTTTGTTAACGCTCGAAATTTTTTGGAACCTCCATAAAAAACGTAAGGGTTCCGGTGGCAACGGTTTTGCATTGGGCGTTTTGAATCTCCACCTGGATGACAGACAGTCTGCGGCCCAGTTTTTTCGGGGTCGCTTCGCAGAAAAGGTCTCCGTAGGCGGGGCGAAGGTATTCCATAGTAGTGGAGCAGGTGACGCAGTTTCCGCCCCGAGAGCAGGCACAACTTCCGGCCACTGTGTCAGCCAAAGTGGCGATGGCGCCGCCGTGGATCATGCCGTGGGGATTGATGGAATTGGGGCCTGCGTGAAGCACACCGCGGGCCAGTCCGGGCTCGACATGGGTAACTTCGATGCCATTTTCATAGGAAAACTGATGGGGTGTGTTGACCACGTCCAGAATGGGGTGCTTTCTTTCATCCATACAAGACACTTCCTTTGACAAACTTCTGCCATATTAGCACGTTTTTTCTCCACTGGCAAGCCCATTGGGCCACCAAATGGTTGATTGCGGCATAGAATGGCTGGGAGCGGCCCATGATTTTTGAACAGAAAGGGAGTACTTATATGGAAAAAGCAACGTTACCGCCTCTGAGCGGAAAGAACGTAGATCAGGATACCTTCCGCCGGGTCTGGGAGCGGGTCATGCCCGATCAGACCAACAGTCCGATTTCGGTAGAGGGCACCCAAGCGGAAACGCAGGTCCCAGAGACGGCGGTGCCAGGGGAGGCCGCCGCTGCGCCCCAGCTTACCGGGGAGACAGCGCCGATGCAATCCCAGTCGGAACCTCAGGAGGAGCAACCCGATTTGCCCCAGGTTCCGGCCTGCTCGGAGGAAACGGAGGGAGAAAAAAAGGAATGCCCCTGCACGGGCACACCAGAGCTGTGCCTGGGGGAGGGGTCACAGGGGGACAGCCGCCGTCTGGAGGAACTGATGTCTATGGCGCGGCGGGGAATGCTGGCTGGGCAGATGCTCTCCAGCCGGTCTTGCGGAAGCTGTGCCAGAGGGACGATGAGAAGTTTGGCGGCAGACCACCGGCAGGCACTGTGCAGGCTTTCAGCGGCCTATTTCCTCATTACCGGCAAACGCTTTCGTCCTTGCTGCCCCCATCCGGAACTGCCCTCCTCCTTCAGCCTGGCCCTGCGGGAGCAGTTTATGTGGGAGCAGAGATGGGAACACTGTAACCGCCAGGCCGCAGAAAATACCCAGGATCCCTGCCTGCGGGCACTCTATGAGGAGCTAGGCCAGGAGGGAAAGCTTCACGCGGGCACCATCCGCTCCCTGCTGGAGCAGATGACTTGACGGAGAGGACCAGTGGGAGTACACTAGGATAAAGAACGAAAGAGGCTGGATAGCTTGTTTATACAGCAGTCCAGCGGAAAGTGAGGGTACCGATGAGAAGGGAATTTACCTATCTATCCACCGATGGAGTGCACCAGATCCACGCCGTAGAGTGGCTGCCAGAGGGAGAACCCAGGGCAGTGGTACAAATTGTCCACGGAGTGGCGGAGTATGCCCTTCGCTATGATCCTCTGGCCCAATACCTGACGGAACATGGTTTTTTGGTGTGCGGGGAGGATCATCTGGGCCACGGCCTGACCGCCAAAGAGGGAACGTTTGGATACTTTGGCCCTGAAAACGGATGGGATCTGGTGGCACGTGATGTGCGCCGCCTGCGGAAGCTGGAGGGAGAGAAGTACCCCGGTATTCCCTATATTATGCTGGGCCATTCCATGGGCTCTTTCCTGACACGCACCTATCTCATCCGCTGGCCGGGGACAGTGGATGCTGCTGTCTTGTCTGGAACCGGACAGGAGGCCGCCCCGCTGGTGGCGTTTGGAAGAGGCATGTCCGGTATGATTGGTACGCTCCGGGGAAGAGAATATGTAAGTGACCTGGTGTACGACATGTCCATGGGGTCCTATAATAAGCATTTCCAGCCCAACCAAACCTCTGGAGACTGGCTCAGCCGGGACATGGAGGTAGTCAGGGCATTCGAACATGACCCCCTGTGCTCCTTCCGGCCCACGGTGACCATGTTCCGGGATATGTTGGGAGGCATCCAATTCATTGGCAGGAAAAAGAACCTGGCAAAGATGGACAAAAACACGCCCATCTACTTCCTGTCTGGTGACCGGGACCCGGTTGGGAACATGGGAAAGGGTGTACAAAAGGTGGCCCAGATGTTCCGAACGGTGGGCTGCCGGGATGTGACCGTCAAGCTTTACCCCGGCGGGCGGCATGAGATGTTCAATGAAATAAACCGGCAGGAGGTTATGGATGACCTGCTGGCCTGGCTCAAAAGCAGAGGACTATAAAGCAAAATCCCCTTACACGGAAAAAGGCCGTGTAAGGGGATTTTTTACATAAAAATCAAGGGATATAAGGACAAATTACTTTACGGCAATTGCCTCGATCTCGCACAGTACGCCCTTGGGGAGCGCCTTGACCGCCACGCAGCTGCGGGCGGGCTTGGAGGTAAAATACTGAGCATAGACTTCGTTGAAGGCGGTAAAATCACCCATGTCGGCCAAAAAACAGGTGGTCTTTACAACTTTGGAATAGTCCACACCGGCGCTTTCCAGAATGGCACCCACGTTTTTGCAGCTTTGGGTGGCCTGGGCGGTGATGCCCTGAGGAACCTCGCCAGTGGCGGGGTCTACCGGGATCTGTCCGGAGGTAAAGATAAAGCCGTTGACCTCATAGCCCTGAGAATAGGGGCCGATGGCGCCGGGAGCGCTGGTGGTTTCCAGAATTTTCATGGTAAATCATCCTTTCCGAATATGAATTCCAGGAAGAAGGCCCGGAATGATCTGACTTAGTATAACATAGCTGCCGCTGATTGGAAAGTGGTCATTTCAGCAGGGCGGCCATAACGCCGGTGTAGCAGTGACAAACTTTGACCAGCTGGTCAAGCGCAATGTACTCATCCACCGTATGGGCTAAGTTTTCCCGGCTGGGCCCCAGACCCAGAGTCTTAATCCCTGCCTCACCGGCGTAGTGGCTGCCGTTGGTGCAGAAATTATACCGGGTGATCTCAGGAGCGTAGCCCATCTCCTGCAACTGGTGGTACACCGCCTGAACAAAGTCGGCGTTTTCCTCAAAGAGCCAGCCGGGGAAGAAACGCTCTCCCTGGATTTCATTGCCTGTGTGGCACATCTCTTTCCCAACCGCGTAGCTTGCCTGGACCTTCAGCTCCGGGTCCTCCCTGCACAGCTGGTCCAGCAGGGTCTGGATGGGGGCCAGGACGCTCTCCGTGGTCTCCCCCACCAGCAGCCGCCGGTCGTAGGTGGCCCGGCAATATTCCGGAACGACTGAGGCACCGGGATAGGGGCTGGATTTGATGTCGGTGAGCTCCAGAATGCCGTCTCCCAGTACGGGATGATGGGTGGGTTCCAGGGTGCGGATCGCCTCAATGACCTTTGCCATTTTATAGACGGCGTTGATGCCCTTTTCCGGATTGGCGCTGTGGCACGGCTTACCGAAGGTCTCCACCACGATCTCTGCCCGGCCCCGCTGGCCAATTTTCAGGTTCAGCTGGCTGGCTTCTCCGATGACCACATAGTCAGGCTTTACATAGGCGCTGATTTCCCGTGCGGCCACCCCCTCGAAGCACTCCTCGTGGACCACGCCGGCCACATAGATTTCTCCGGCAAAGTCCCGGCCGGTTTCCTGTGCAAAGTTTGCCGCGGCGCAGGCCATGGCGGCCACGGCACCCTTCATATCCGAGGTGCCCCGACCATAGATTTTTCCGTCCTCAATGGCCGCGGCAAAGGGATTGTGGGTCCAGGCGGCGGCATCCCCCACGGGGACTGTATCAATGTGCCCGTCAAAGAGAAGCCGGGGGCCCGGACGGTTCCCTTTGATACAGCCTATAATACTGCCGTACCGGTCCACATGGACGCTGTCAAAGCCATTGGACTCAAAAAATTCCTTCAGCGCAGCCACCACACCGTCCTCATGGCCGCTGGTGCTGGGGGAGCGTACTAAGGTTTGACACAGCTCTACTACCTGATGCTTCTGTTGCTCGGTTAACATAATTATGAAACCTCCCGTATCATTCATAGACCTTGGAATATTTTCCGCCCCAGACTACCTTTCGGTAGTTGTCTTTGTCGGTGTCTCCCTCGGTGCTGATAAAGAGCAGGCGGCTGTGTTCGTCTAACTGCAGGGCCTGTTTCAGCTCCCGCAGACTTTCCCGCAGCAAAATATTGGCCGTGCAGCCCAAGGTAGCCGCGCCGGATTCGCCGGAGACAATGGGCGTATCTCCCTTTCGGGGAGCGGCCAAAATGCGCATGCCGTCCGCCGCGGCATAGTCCGGACAGCTTAGGAAGGCATCGGCGCATTCCCGCAGTACCTCCCAGGCGATGGTGCAGGGCTCGCCGCAGGCAAGACCGGCCATGATGGTGTCCATATCACCAGTGACAAAGTGGAGCGTTCCGTCGTCCGCCTGGGCGGTGCGGAAGAGGCAGTTGGCCTTGTTGGGCTCTACGATGGTAATGAAGGGCCTGTGTTCGCCATAGTAGGAGGAGAAGAAAGCGGCCATGGCCCCGGCCATGCTGCCCACACCGGCCTGAAGAAACAGGTGCGTGGGCGGGGGAGCCCCCTCGTCCTCCAACTGACGGACGATCTCATAGCCCATGGTGGTGTACCCCTGCATGATCCACAGGGGAATGTCGGTATACCCTTCCCAGGCGGTATCCTGCACCATGACCCAGCCCTTTTCTTGAGCCTGTTGGTTGGCCAGACGCACGGCTCCGTCATAATTGAGCTCGGTGATGGAGGCCTGGGCGCCCTCGGCCTGAATGTTGTGAAGCCGTTCCGGGGCGCTGCCCTTAGGCATATAGACCACAGAGTGCTGGCCCAGCTGGTGTGCAGTCCAGGCCACGCCTCGGCCATGATTTCCGTCTGTGGCGGTGACGAACGTGACCGCTCCGAGCTTTTCCCGGACTTCAGAGGAGAGGATCCGCTCGGCCGGGAGGGCGGAGATGTCCTCGCCCAGCGTTTGAGCAATGTACCGGCCCATCGCGTAGCTCCCGCCCAGGACCTTGAAAGCATTTAGGCCAAAGCGAAAGCTCTCGTCCTTGACCCGAATCTCCTCCACGCCCAGTGCCTGGGCCAGGTTAGGCAGGGCGGTGAGAGGGGTGGGCTGATAGATGGGGAAGCTTGCGTGAAAATCATGGGCCTTCTGAGCCTCGGCCACGGTAAAGGGGCGGAAGCTGAGTGAGGGCTGCCTCTTGCGGGAGAGCGTGGCAATTTGGAAGGAATCCATATGGGATTGAGTCTCCTTTCTCCGGCCTGCCGGCCGTTGTAGCATTGGAAAGCAAGGCCATTATAACGCCTGGGAAGAGAAAGAGCAATCCTAAGCTTGCAAGCCGCAGCGCTTGTCTAGCTGAAAAAAGAAACCGCTGGAACGGATCGTCATGTCCGTCCCAGCGGCTTTTCCATTGAATCGGTCAATTATGCGGCACAGGTCAGTTGGTGAGCCGGCGTGAAAGGCGGGAAAAGGGTTCCAAAAGCACGTTGTGTCCGGCAATCCAGTAGCTCATTTCCGCCAATAAAATGCCTCCCAACACGTCCACGGCCACATGCTGCCGGGTGGTGAGAGTAGACAGACAGATTGCCGTTGCCGTCAGCCCCGTGAGCCATACGCCCCAGCGGGGGAAGCGGGGGAGATTGCGGGCGCCGATGAAGCAAAGCCAGCTGACCAGACAGTGAATGGAGGGGAAGAGGTTGGTGGGAGCATCCGCCCAATAGACAAACCGCATCAGATGGTCCCATATCCCGTTTCCGGGAACGAGAGGTCGGAGATTGGTGGTGGGCAGCAGCACAAAGAAGACCAGGCAAACTCCCTTGGCCAGAAAATCGGCCAGGAAAAAGCGGCAGGCCAGGCGGTGTTCCTCTCCGGCCATGCGTATATAAAATACCGCCCAGAACAGAAAACAGCCCAGATAGATGGATACGGTCCAGGGGAGAAACGGGACCAGAGAATCCAGCCAGAGCTCCAGATTCCAGTGGGGGGCGTTTTTCGCCAGCAGATTTCCACCATAATATACACTCTGGTTCCATACCACCGCGCACAGAGGGAACAGCCACGTTCTGGAGAGACGTTTAGTCATGGGTGGTCCTCCCTGCGCTGCTGGCAATCCACATTCCCTGGTTTACGCGGATTTCTCCGCCATCGGCAAGGCTGGGGATAAGCCGGGGGAGCGGTTGGATACGCCCCCGCTCAAAAAGCAGCACGATGGTGGAGCCGCATAGTTCAAAATGCCCCATTTCCTCTCCCTTTCGGAAGCGCCCGCCCTTTTTTTGGGGGACGATGCCGCCGACCACCAGAGCACCTACCTCAGTTTGAATCACGGGGCCAAAGTGCTCCGTGGCCAGGAGCGTCCACATCCTTCGGTTGAGGGTATAGACGGGGAAGGCGGCACAGGCGCAGGGCTGGACGCTGTGAAGGGCGCCGGGGATAAGGTGGTTTTCCCCCTGAAAGCCGTCGTCAATGTAACAGTAGTGGTGATAGTCCGAGGCTTCCAGACGGAGAATGAGACAATCCCCTCCGTGGTAGCGGGGGGCCAGATCCTGATCCTCAAGCAGGTCTTCCAACCGGTAGGAGAAGCCCTTGATGGAAAAGCTGCTGTCCGGCTGAATGGGGAAATGGCTCAGCCACCCGTCACAGGGGCTGATCAGGTGGTGGGGGGCGGGGTCAAAATCCAGTTCCTCCCGCTCCCGGGCGAAGAAGTCCCGAAAGGTATGGAAGCTTCTGCGCTGTTCCCGTGTGAGGGGGATGCGGTAGCGTTTGGCATACCAGCTTACCAGAGGCCGGGACCACCGGGAGCGGAGAAAGCGGACTATGGTACGATCGAACCGGGAGCGAAGAATCAGAGACAACATGGCCCGGCCCGGTCTTGTCCCATATAAGAATTGAACCGCGGGGGAAGATCCTTTCATGGCTGCACCCCCACCATTAGAATGAAGAATCCGGCAGCGCCGCACGCCAGCATGCCCAGTTTGCCCAGCAGAGCTGGTTTTTTTAGCTGGAAGGGGGTGAGAAATGCCAAGGCCATAGCCAGCAGAAGAAGCGGAGCTGCCCAGGTGAGGGACCAGCCTGCCATACCGCAAAGTCCCGTCAGCAGAGGCAGAAGCAGAGCCGCGGTGGTTACCGGAAGGCCCAGATAGACTGTCCTGGGCTGCTGGGATGTTGCCTGCCGTTCTTCTTCATCTACATTAAACCAGGCCAGACGGATGAGCGTACAGAGAAGATAGACCCCGCTGATGGCAAAAGACCACTTATTTTCGGAAGCTGCCTGGCAGACGAACACAGCCGGCAGCACGCCAAAGCAGACCAGGTCGCTGAGGGAGTCGATTTGGATGCCAAAGCACTTTTCCTGCCGGGTACGTACCATGGTGGAAGCAATCTTTCCATCAAACATGTCGCACACTCCGGAGATCATCAGACAGATCAATGCGCTTTTGAAGTCTCCGTTTATCGTGAAGGAAAGGCCAACAAAAGAGACCAGCATTCCAAAGTAGGTCAAAATAACAGTATAGTTGTAAACGCCCAGCATATTGAATCCTCCCATATCATTTGGCAAAATAGGCAAAAAAGAGACTGTATCCCAGGATGCACCAGGGCTTACCCAGCAGAATGATCCAGGTAAACTTTTTGGTGGACATCCCGGTCAGACCGGAGAAGTAGCATAGAAAGTCGTCCGGGGCCAGGGGCAGAAGGATGGCCAGAAATAAAATAACGGTATAACTGCGCCGCCGCTCGATCCACTCCACAAAAGAGTGGTATTTCTCCATGGGGACCATGCATTGCACCAGGCTTGTACCGAAAGTTCGGGCCAGAAGAAAGGCGATGATAGACCCGGCACTAATGCCGATGTAGTTGCACCAGAATCCACCCATAGCCCCAAACATGCCGGCCCCTACGATACAGCCGAGAAAGCCTGGCAGCACGGGCAGCACGACTTGAATGGCCTGGATCACCGTCAGCACCAGCGGTGCAAACAGTCCGAAGCTGCCCACGTAGGCCCGCAGAGATTCCATGGAGCGGAAATGTCCGTCTAAATATCCCTTAAACAGAACGAGCATGCACACTGCCAGCAGCAAGACCAAAAAAACGGTAAGAAAGCGCTTAAATGAGCGCGCGTTTGGCATAGCTGAGGACCTCCAAAATTTAGAAAACAGTTGATTTTTGTCTTTTTCTTTGGTAAAAACAGTATAAAGAGGATTCCTTAATATCTGCCTGGGGAACATCTTAAGAAATCTGAAGCTTCCAGGAGGCATCTATCCGGAGCGGGAAAAAAGAGGTATAATGAAAATACGAAAGGAGGCGAGGCTGTGGAAGGCCAGAAAATTTTATTTGTGGATGACGACCCGGAGATCCGGGAAGTGCTGCGACTGTTGCTGGAGAGTGAAGGCTATCAGGTGATTGAGGCCACCAACGGGGAACAGGTGCTGGAAAAATTGGACGATTCGGTAGGACTGGTCATCCTGGACGTGATGATGCCCGATATGAATGGATATGGGGTGTGCGCAGAAATCCGCAAGCGCTCGGCCGTGCCGGTGCTGTTTCTCACCGCGAAGTCTCAGGATTCCGACAAAACGCTGGGATTTTCTGCGGGAGGGGATGACTATCTGGTCAAGCCGTTTTCTTATAGCGAGCTCATTTCACGGGTGAAGGCTATGCTCCGCCGCTATTATGTATATGGAGCAAAACAGACGGATCTGGAGTCCACGATCCACTGCTGCGGAACGGTGGAAATCGATCCGCGCCAGTGTGTGGTGCGTCAGGAGGGGCGCGAGGTGCCTTTGACGGATACGGAGTATCGGATTTTGCTGCTGTTGGCCTCCCACCCCACCAAAGTGTTTTCCGTGCAGAATATTTATGAGAGTGTGTGGAACGAGCCCTATTTCTATAGCTCGAACAATACTGTCATGGTCCACATCCGGAATATTCGCCGCAAGCTGGGGGACGATCCTCAGAACAGCCGTACCATCCGCACCGTGTGGGGGAGGGGGTACCGGATTGAGTAAAAGGCACAGCCTCGGCGTCCAACTGTTTTTTGATGTTCTGCGGTCGCTGCTGGCTGCCGCCGCTGTGTTTTTGGTCCTTTTCTGGGGCGGCGACTGGCTGCTTACCCGGACGGTCTATGGGGAAAGCTTTACTCTGCAGGTGACCAAACAGAAATTTGAGCGCCTCCAGGAATATGTGATGGAGAAAGAGGTCACGCCGGAAAACCTACGTCCGCTGGATATCTGGTGCGGGCGGGGAAATCAGATCTATCTGGTGATCTATGAGAATGACCGGCTGATCTATGAATCCTTCTATACCTCCCAGGGACAGCCTCCGGTGGAGGATTACACGCCTGAGATGGAAAGTCCAGAGCGGGAATTTGCGCTGAAGCTGAGTGATGGTACCCAGACAAGGGCGTTTTTGTACGTTTACGCCGGTGAGGCCTATTATTACGGAACCATTTTTCTGTCCGCACTGGGTGCGTTTGTGACGTTTTCCTTGTGCTTTATTGCCTTGATCCACAGGAAGCTTCGCTACATCCAGCAGCTAAAAAAGGAACTGGATATTTTGGCGGGAGGAGATCTCAGCTATGAGGTTACCGTGCGGGGCAACGACGAGCTGGGAGAGCTGGCGGATGGGATTGACCAGATGCGCCGTTCCATTGCTGCTCACCAGGCGGCGGAGGAGCGTATGCGCCTGGCCAATTCTGAACTGGTTACCGCCATGTCCCATGATCTGCGCACCCCGCTGACCTCTTTGCTGGCCTATCTGGAGCTGATGGAGCGGGGCAAATACGAAAATCAGGAGCAGCTTTCCCACTTTATTCGGCGCAGTCTGGAAAAAACCCTTCAGATCAAGTCTATGGCGGATAAGCTCTTTGAATATGTTTTGGTCTATTCCTCGGAGTGGGCAGCGCCTTGCCTGGAGCACCGGGACGGAGATGAATTGCTTCAGCACCTGTTGGGAGAATACGCATTTTCTCTGGAAAACCATGGCTTTGTGGTGCAGCAGAATTTCTCGCCCCTGCAAGGGCAGCTCCAGGTGAATTTGGAGCTTCTGCGGCGGATGTTTGATAATCTCTACAGCAATCTGTTGAAATACGCTGACCCGGCTCAACCGGTAGAGCTTGCCTATTGGCGAGACGGGGACAAGGCGCATATTTCTCTTTCCAACCGTGTTTCACCCCACAGGGACAAGCGGCAGAGCACGAATATCGGACTCAATACCTGCGGTAAGATTCTCCGCTGCCACGGAGGCAGTTTTTCCTACCGGGAGCAGGGAGAGCGGTTCCAGGTGGAGGTTATTCTGCCGATGTGGATCAATGGGGAGCCGTCCCCGGTCCAGCCTGAGGAACACTGAGAAGCTGCCGCCTTTGCAGCAACGAAATAATCAGAAAATCCCCCCTGATGCAGTGGTTTGCATCAGGGGGGATTTTTGTTGAAAAGCAATCGTACAATCGTATTTATCCCAGCAGTCCCCGTGCGAAGGGAAGATAGCGGGTCATCTTCCGGTAGATCCAATAGCACAGGAAGGGGAAGGTGTAGCACACGGCAAAGCGCGCTGCCAGCAGAGGACCCACGGATGTCACACCCCGGTTTTGAAGGAACGCGGTGATCAGAGTGAGGAACAGACAGTGGGAAAGATAGACGAAGAACGAACACTGGGAGAGCTTGACCAATAGGCTTTGCAGCCGCTGCGGAGCCCGAGTGAGGGAGAGGCACAGGGAGTGAAGGAAAAAGATGGAGAGCAGGTCGGCACACAGCTTGATGAGATCCAGGTTCACGACCCACTGCCTTGTGGCGTACTGCCAACAGGCCAGTCCTGCACAGAACAGAGCTCCCGCCCCGGCCAGCACAAGATTCCATCCGTTTCGGAGCAGCCGAACCCCCCGGTAGTACCGGCCCACATAGAGCCCTGCCATCCAGAACAACAGGTAGGTGGGGAAAATCCGGTCGTAGTAGGGAAATGGGAGCAGGGCGGGCAGCTGCTGCATGAAGAGGGTCACCAGCAGGCTCAAACTCATGCCCACAAAGGGGGACAGGTGGCGTACCGTCCACCGCCACAGGGGCATGAGAAAATAAAACTGCATGACGATCACAATGTAGTAGAAAGGCGAGGAGAGATTGCCCAGCCAAAGGTAAGAGAAAAATTCTCCCCAGTCCCCTCTCACGTAGTGGATGACCCAAAAGGCCAGGTAGTAAATCACGACCCACAGCACATAGGGGAGGTAGATTTTCTGTATTCGTCTCAGGCAGTAGCCCAGGTAGTCCCGAAGCCCCAGGGGTTTGTCCCACACCTGCATGGCCATTTTTACCGCCCCGGTGTAGAGAAACATGGGCACCACAAAGGCGGCCAGGCGCCAGGGGAGATAAACTGCCACACTCTGCCAGGTGCCGGGAGTCAGGCTGGAGATCCCCAGAGACAGCACATGAATGAGAATCACCGCCAGACTGGCCAGGGCATTCATATAGCTCAGTTCCTGTCGTCGCACCATAGTGGGCACCTCCTATTGATTGAGAAAGGCCGTCTCCAGAAATCTGGGGACGGCCCTGTCAGTCCGCGTTCAGTTTACTCTATCTGGGGGAACAAGTCAACGGGAAAGCGGTCAGTTCTCCTTGTCCTTGGGGAGCAGCAGGTTCATAAGAATGGCCACAAAGGCAGCGGGGACAATGCCGGAGCCGCCGAAAATGAGCTGTACCCACTGGGGCAGGCCTGCCAGCACTCCGCTGTTGGCGCCCAGACCATACCCCAGGCCCAGAGCCACGGAGACGATGGACATGTTCCGGGCGGTAAGGGGCTCACGGGTGATAAGCTGGATACCACTCATGACAATGGAGGAGAACATGATGACCGCTGCACCGCCCAGCACGCTTTGGGGCATGATGGATACCACGGCGGCCAGCTTGGGCAGCAGGCCGCACAGCACCAGGAACACGGCTCCGCAGGCCAGCGCGGTGCGGTTGACGATCTTGGTCATGGTGACCAGACCTACGTTCTGGCTGAAGGAGGTGTTGGGCAATACCCCGAACAAAGCAGCGAAGGAGGAGCCCAGGCCATCGCAAATGATGCCTCCGGACAGTTCGGTGTCGGTGGCCTCCCGGCCCATACCGCCCTCCGTGACCCCGGAGATGTCGCCCACGGTCTCCACAGCAGTGACGATGAACATAATCATCACGGGCAGAATAGCCCGCAGGTCAAAGACCGGCTTGACGGGCAGAATGGCGGGGATGGACACCCAGCTGGACTGGGCCACCTTGTCCCAATTGAGCACCCAGGCTTTGGTATACTCCACTCCGTCGGCGGTGACGCCGGTGGTAGAGAGAAACAGGGGCAGTACTGCACAGATCACATAGCCGCAGATGATGCCAATGAGAATGCAGGAGGAGCTGGCCAGCCCCTTTGCCCCGTGCTTCAGGGCCAGGACGATGACCATCACAGCCAGGGCGATGAGCAGATTTTCCATAGAACCATAGTCCTTGGCACCGGTGCCGCCGCCGAAAGAGCCCACGCCCACGCTGATGAGGGAAAGGCCGATGGAGAGCACTACCGTTCCGGTAACCACGGCGGGGAAGAACCGGCGCAGAGGCTTTAGAAAGGCACCCAGCACGGTCTCAAACAGGCCGCCTAAAATGGAGGCGCCCATAATCGCCCCATAGGAGACAATACCGCCCCCCATTACGCTGACCACGCTCTGGAATACGCCGATAAAGCCCGAGCTGGTGCCCATGATGATGGGGACCTGGCCGCCTACCGGGCCGATGGAAAACAGCTGTACCAGGGTGACCAGTCCGGCCACCAGCATGGCGTTCTGAAGGAGGGTTACCTGGATGGCGGCAAAATCTTCCGCTCCGCCGCCAGCGGCGGCACACAAATTGGTAATAATGAGAATGGGGGTCAGATTGCCCACGAACATGGCCAGCACATGCTGAAGCCCCAGGGGGATGGCCTGCCGCAGGGGAAGGCGCCCCTTAAACTCATAGGGGGTGGAATACTGGTTGGAACGCTCCATTGTGATCCTTCCTGTCATACATAAGATACGCCCCAGGACCACCAAGCCCAGGGGCGTATCCCATTATACCAAAATTTTGGTCTGTTCACAGATTATTCATCTGTTTTCGTGGCAAAAGAAGGAAATTCTCTCTTTTACTCAACGAAAAACGCAATTCCTTTTGCTTTCTTGGAACCTTTGACGGGAAGAAAAACCGTTGGAGCTCTTTTTCCAGGGAAATATATCGGCTAAGGCGCAGATGGAAGCGGTAGCGGAGCCGAGCTCCTACCCAGGTACGGTAACTGTTCCGCTCCAAATATTACACTGACAAAGAGAGAAGGTCATCTTGGAAGGCTTGGAGCTGAATCAATATGGATCAACAGGCCAGGTTCTAAACTAAGGGGTTTCTGGCCTGCTGGCTGGTATCCGTAAGGGGCAGGTCATCACTACCCGCCCCCTGCAGTACAGGGAATGGATGGAGGAGGTTCGTGCAGAAGAACAAGATAGCGTCATGGAGTTTGGTTCCATACCGCTAGTTCGTTGATAGAGAAAAGGCTCCGGAAGCAAATGCTTCCGGAGCCTTGGCGGAGGTGAAGAGATTCGAACTCTTGCGCCGGCGAAGCCGACCTACCGGATTTCGAATCCGGACCCTTCAACCACTTGGGTACACCTCCATGTATTGAAAATCGGTCGCCCGATTTACAACCTGGTGTTCACTTGTTGGAATGCTGAGCATTTTGAAGTGGGTATCTCTTGCCAGCCCTATTAAGATACCAGATAACGGCGGATAAATCAAGGTTTTCCCAGAAGATTTTTGGCCTCCATGCCAAATTGACAGACAGAGTGTGAACGGCTATACTGGGAGAGCAGTAAGTTAAAGGAGTATAGGGATGATTAAGATTTTATTTGTCTGCCACGGCAATATCCTAAGAAGCCCCGAAAAAGCCTATTATATCAATGGTTTTCATCGCTCGAATGGCGCTTACTACACCACAATTACACCATTTGTGGAAGAGCTTTGATGTGACACTTTTTATAGAATCAAAATAAAAAGGGCAGGGTATTCTCTTTGCTGAGACATACTCTGCCCATATTTGTTTTATATAGCAGGTCGAACTCCTTGCAGGAAAGTGATGTGATAATAGCTGTCGGTTAAGTTTGTAAAATTCCAATTCTGTTCTGCAAAGTCTTTCATACCTCTATGACAAGTTTCATCCCACGCATAGACCTCAACATTCCAGCCAACATTGTGGAGCTTCTTCAAATCTGCAAAGAAGCCTTCATCTTTGTATATTCCTGCGCCATCACCTGACAGAAGTGCAATAGTACCCTTTTCAGAAAGGTAGCCGAGCCGCAGAAGGTGATTTTGAAGCAAATAATCAGTAGTGTTGTTCTCACCTCCAGCAGTTGAACGCGGAATTGTTTCGGGTTTTATCCCAACACTGCGAAGATATGCCCAAATACTATCCGATTCCGGTGGCGTGCTACCAACAAAGTATACTTGCCCAATTTCACGATTCCCAGCAACAAGGTTAAGCAAGTTTAAAAAATGAGTTCGATATAACTCTTTTTGCTGTCCAGGTTCTTTAATTGGAAACACTTGATTAAGACCGCCATAATGAATATTTGAGTTATCCCAGATAATGTACACTTTCGCCATAATTATTTTGCCTCCTCCTTAATTTAGTATGCTGTGATTCAACCTATTGAAATTATATCACAAGTTTTTGGAAATGTCTCTATCTGTTGGAATAAACTAAAGTTGCACAGTCATAGTGACTATTTACGTTTCCGTTTACCTTTCCCGTGCGGTAACTGCGCTCTTGCTTTTCCACGCTGACTGATAGGATTTTTCATATACTTGGACTTTTTTAGAATCCCAATCAGCGAAACAAATTCTTCCTTCGTGAGGACGTCATAGTCAAGGCCGATGGTCGCAAGGTATGCACGGATTTTCTTTTCCTCAGAACTGCCCTCAAAGTTCATCGCATCCTGCAACTGCCCCTGTACGGTTGCGACAAGGGATGTTTCATCTGCCGTCATGGTATCGGGGCGATGTTCATTCCGAATATCACGGAGAATACCTTTCAGGTCATCTGCAATCAGGCTTCCGAAATACTCGTCCTCTCTGATCTGCGCGACTTCCAGTGTCCGCAGGTGCAGATCATTTTCCTCGCCGCCGTTTTTCATCAGCGCCATCTGCCGGACGGCTTCCAGCACGGCGTTCATGTCATTGACCCGCATATCCGCGATTCGGTCAACGTAAATCTCAGCGTCCAGCATGAACCGCTGGAAATCCTTGTGGCAGATCAACTCCGACAGCAGCCGGTGGTTGAACTTACCCGTTCGCAATACCTCAATTGCATCATCACCCAAATGCAGAGTGTTCAGCTCTGTGTTTGGGTGATTTTTTTGTTCTGTCAGCCCCAGCAGATAGTCGGTGGACACGCCGTAGAACTTAGCCAGCTCCACCATGCTGAACGGGCTGATGTCCTTGAAATCGTCGGCTTCGTATTTTCCCAGCGCGGACTTTGAAATGCTTGTTTCCGCAGAAAGCTGTTCCAGCGTCAGACCGCGCTCCACGCGCAGGTCTTTGAGCCGTTCCTGAATGGTGAGTTTTGGCTGCATAGCGGTGTCCTCCCTTCAAATTCCTGCCCTTTTCCGGTCTTGTCCATAAGCGTGGAAATCTGCGTTTTTCGGCGCGTTTTCCGACCTCTTGGATATACGGGAGAGGGCTATATTTTTCGCTAAAATGGTCTTGTAATCGCACCTGAACCTTGAAAACTGCATGACCGTCCGAACGGGATATGTTCTCTGGCGAAGTGCCGCATCCAGCGCACCAAGGAGAACGAAACGCCGGGGTGAGAATCCCGGGCAGGAACGACGTTCGGAAAGAGCGGCAAAATCGAATGTAAAAATCAGAGCAAGTGAAAACGGCGAAATAGTTTTCTGCTCCGTGCGGTTATCTGCACGGAATAGAGCGCTATCCGGCAGCGAGCGACGTTTGCTATCCAGTTTGACATTTCGCCGTTTCACGCAAAGACACATCAAATGGCAAAAGAGGAAGGTGCCGCCTGTGACCAACGCATCATCGGCGGCATTTCCAGCGAAAAGCCGTACATCAAAAATCAGCGCCCTATGGCGAATAGGTGTCACGATTTGACAAACCCATTTTACCATAGAGCGCAACGAAAAAACAGGAGGAAGTTTTAATATGAGAAAATCTGAAACTTATCGTAATGAGATCAAGTCCTACATTGTCCGCACAGGAATGACTATGACGGAGGTGGTGGACTACCTCTCCGATGAATACGGCTGGAGCCGCAGCGTTCCCAATCTCTCCGGCAAGCTCAAGCGTGGCTCGCTCCGCTACGGCGAAGCGGTAGAGTTGGCGGACGCGCTGGGGTATGACATTGTGTGGCAGAAGCGGTGAGACACATTCCAAAAAGCAATATAGTAATAAATATAATTAAGCACTATATTGACAAAATCGTTTTCTAATTGTATCATGTAAGCGAAGAGGTGATTTACATGAACCGGCTTATTTCAAAATGTCCCGCCTGTCATGGGACACTGCGAGTTAGCACGCTACAATGCCCTGATTGTGGCATGGAGCTAAGAAACACGTTCGACCTTAGCCCTTTTGATCGGCTCGACAAGGAGCAATTCGAGTTCTTGATTACTTTTTTGAAAGACAGAGGAAACCTGAAGGAGGTACAGTCTGATATGCAAATATCTTATCCAACTGCAAAAAAGAAACTGGATGAATTGCTTGCCGCCTTAAATCTTGGCGGTGGAACGGAGAAGGTAATGCCAAAGGAAATTGATGTAAGCCGCATGGATGTGGACTATACAAGCACACTCGCGTCCGAAATCATCAAAGCAAAGCTGAAAGCGCACGGTGGTCACATCACCGTATACACAGCCAGAGGTCTTCCTTGTGAGATCTACGCAGAGTCAGACGGAACAACTTTTACAAGTGATAAGTTGCCTGTTAAGCCAGCCTACGACTATAAGGTGTTTGACGATATTGTAGAACTCCTTATAAAACAAGGCGGCAGAGCAAAGAAAGGCAATGGAAGAAACTATAAGCTCGGTGAACCCGGCTGTGAGGAAAATACCGTTGTCGGTACAATAGCGCTTCACCGCGGTCGAACAATCGGAGAATCGGTTTTTGATCCCGTGTTTGTAATGGCTGCAATTTTAGAGTGGGCGGGGATTGCTAAGAATGGACGTGGCGAGTTAATTCTAACTGAGGAGCATAACGATTTATGATACAATTCTTACTCATTGCTTTTGTTAGTTTCTGGTACAACCTCTTATTTAAGAACAAGTACTAAATCATACTGTGCCTATTGGGAGGACGCGAAAATGGCGCGAAGGATTTGCTGCCCGAATATTTTTTGCAGAAGCACAAACATTGTTCCAGTGTCAACCAAAACAAAATTTTCCGTTGGAAGAGCTGTTGTCGGTGGAACTGTGGGGAGTTTGTTTAACCCTCTTGGCACGATAATCGGTGCAGCCAGCGGAATAAACGGAAAAAGGGGAAAGACTAAATTTCTATGTCAGGATTGCGGAAAAGTTTTTGAGCGAAAAATATAAAATGGGGGCGATTATCACATGGAGGTATTGACAAGAACATTTGAAGAAGAACTGCGTGAAAAAATGATACAAGCAAAGAAAGCGTGTAAATATAACCCTACACGGTTCAACCAGATGTTAGCGCAATACGGAGGTGTCGAAACCGCACGGCGGCTGATTGCAAGTGCGCAAAAAACGGGAAATTTATCAGAAGGGCTATCTACACTGTGGTCTTGTGGGCGCTTGGACTTATCAATGGAAGAATCGGTATGCAAGCCGGAGTACGCGGCACTTTTTTCTGAAACAGAAATCATGTATTGCAAGAACATCCTTAGAGAATTGGGATGCTAAATAATCCCTTGGTAACAAGGGCGCACTTCTATACTCTCCTGACGGGAGTATGTGCGCTCTGCGAGGCAGACAGCCCGGACAGTTGACTGTCCGGGCTGTTTTGCGTCGCGTTGCTCCGTACAAGGGTCTGCACCCCTTGCGACGCTTGCGCGCCTATCCCAGCGGACTTTGCAGCGGAAACCGTCTGCTGGCGCAGACCATTTCCGCCGCAAAGCCTGAAAATCCCATACCATGAGTCAGACCGTCTACCGAAAACGTAGGCGGTCTTTTTGTATCTATCCATCCCATCATTTATCAGTCAGGAGGTTAAAATCATGCACGAAAAAGAAATTGAGAAACTGCAAGCCGAGAAAGAGAAAGTTGAATGCCAGCTTGCACAGGAGGAGCACAAAATCCAGCGCCTTGAGAACCGCGCCGCCTACTATGAAAAGGGAGAACGGCGCAAGCGGGCGCACCGGCTTATCACCCGTGGCGCAGCCATCGAGAGCGTCGCACCGCAGACGAAAGATTTGAGCGAAACTGCGTTTTATGCCTTTGCAGAGCAGGCCTTTACTCTGCCGGACACGCAAAGACTGCTTATGGAAGTCACCGGCAATCACGCAGGAGGTGACTGAGTATCGCGTTGTTTCATTTTCATGTAACGCAGATCAAGCGCAGCGCGGGGCAATCTGCCGTGGCTGCTGCCGCCTATCGCGCCGGGGAGAAGCTGCACAGTGCGTATTACGGTGAGGACAGCGACTACACCCGCAAGGGCGGCGTGACCTGTTCTGAAATTCTACTCCCGTCACACGCGCCGCCTGAGTATGCAGACCGCGAAACGCTCTGGAACGCCGTGGAAAAAGCCGAGCGCGGCAAGAAAGCCCAGCTTGCATACAGCTTTGACATTGCCTTGCAGAATGAGTTTTCCATGGATGAGAACATCGGCCTTGCAAGGCAATTTCTGTTGGACAATTTTGTGAGCCGGGGCATGGTGACAGACTTTGCCGTGCATCAGCCGGACAAGGAGGACGGCGGCATTTCCAACCCGCATTTTCACGTCATGTGTCCGATTCGTCCCATCGAACTGGACGGCAGGTGGGGAAACAAACAGCACCGGGAATATGTGCTGGACGAGCATGGAGAGCGCGTTCTGGATGAGGCGGGCAATTATGTATTCAATGCCGTCCCCACGACGGACTGGGGCAAGCCCGAAACGCTGGAAGCATGGCGGCAGGCATGGGCTGACCTTTGCAACGCCAAGTTTGCTGAAAAAGGCTTGGATTGCCGCATTGATCACCGTAGCTTTGCCCGTCAGGGTGTGGAGCAGATCCCCACGCAGCACGAAGGTCCCACCGTCCGGGCGATGGAGGCAAAGGGCATCTGCACCGACAAAGGTGATCTGAATCGCTTCATTCGGAAAACCAACGCGCTGCTGCGTGAGGCAAAGGAAAAGATTGCCGCGCTGATCGGCTGGCTGAAGGATGTGAAAGCCGAGCTTGCCAAGCCCCAGCCGCCTACGCTCAACGATCTGCTGGCGCTGCATTGTGCCAATCGCAACAAGGGCGCGTACAGCAATAAGGCGAAAAACGCCAACTTGCAGCGTTACGTCGAGGCGTTCAGCTTTTTACAATCCAAAAACCTTTACACCGTGGACGATCTGGAAACTACGCTTCACGCCATGCAGGACAAAATCGACACGTTGAAAAAGTCGGCATCGTCAAAGCAGGCCCGTATCAAGGAAGTGAATGAGCTGCTGCGCATGGTGGACTATTACAAGTCTGGCAAGCCCGCTGCGGACAAGCTGAAATCCATCCGATTTGAGAAATCCAGGCAGAAATACAAATCCAAACACGATGATGAACTGCGGACATTTTATATGGCGGAACGCAAGCTGAAACCGTATTTCAAAGATGGCAAGCTGCCTATCACCGCATGGTGCAGAGAGCGCGAACAGTTGGAGCAGGAATATAGGGACATTCAGACGGGACTTTCGCCGCTCCATGCCGACGCGAAAAAGCTCTGGGCGATCCACTACAACATCTACGAGGTGCAGCATGAGCAAGAGCGCCAGAACGCCGCGACGCGGCAGAAAAGGCAGGAAATTGAACACTAAGGAGGGCGTTGCCTATTGAGTATCTTTGAAGCCGTCAAGCAGTCTGTGACCACCCGGCAGGCTGCGGAGCGATACGGCACCCGGGTGGAGCGAAACGGAATGTGCCGCTGCCCGTTCCACGATGACAGCACACCCAGCATGAAGCTGGATCGCCGGTATTACTGCTTCGGCTGCGGTGCCACCGGGGATGTGATTGACTTCGTTTCCCGGCTTCGCGGGATCGGCAGCAAGGAAGCTGCAATTCTGCTGGCACAGGATTTTGCTATTCCGTATGAGGATGGCACGGGCAAAATGAGCAAGCCGCGACAACAAAATACCGACGAACAGAATTATCAGCACATGGAACGCTACTGCTTCCGTGTGCTGTTGGACTATTACCGACTTTTATGCCGCTGGAAGGAGGATTATGCCCCGCAGACGCCGGAGGACGGCTATCATCCGCGTTTTGTAGAAGCATCACAGAAGCTCTCGCTGGTTGAATATCTGCTGGACGAGCTGCTTGGCGGGGATATACAGGCGCGGGCATCCGTTGTGATCGAATATGGAGAGGAAGTGAGGAAAATTGAGCAGCGAATGGCAGAGCTTGCCGCCGCAGATGAGGCAGCAGCTCAAAATTCAGGCGGGCAGTATAGCACCGTCGATGAGCGTTGAAGAAGTAAAAGCCATGCTGGACACCACGGAAAAAGGTGGTGTCCGCAACAGCATCAAGAACTGCCTGACAGTGTTTCAACACGATCCGCTGCTCTCCGGCGCGATTGCCTACAATCTGCTGACCGACCGCACCGACGTTGTCAAGTCCATCGGCTACGACCGAAGCCCCAGCGCCTCCATGACCGACACGGATATGAAGTACATCCGGCTGTATCTGGAAGAGAATTACGACCTGACAAGCGAGAAGAAGATCATGGATGCCGCCGATCTCGCTGCCCATCAGAACAGCTATCACCCTGTCAGGGACTTTCTGAACAGCCTTACATGGGATGGCACGGAGCGCATTCGCTATTGCCTGCATCATTTCCTCGGCGCAGAGGCAGATGAGTACACCTTTCAGGCATTACGCCTGTTCCTGCTGGGGGCGATTCACCGGGCATTTCACCCCGGCTGCAAATTTGAGGTTATGCTCTGTCTGGTGGGCGGTCAGGGCGCGGGAAAGTCCACCTTCTTCCGGCTGCTGGCAGGCAAGGACGAGTGGTTTTCTGATGATCTGCGGAAGCTGGACGATGAAAACGTATACCGCAAGCTGCAAGGTCACTGGATCATTGAAATGTCAGAGATGATCGCCACCGCCAACGCCAAGAGCATTGAGGAAATCAAGTCGTTTCTGAGCCGCCAGAAGGAGGTCTACAAAATCCCGTATGAAACCCACCCGGCAGACCGATTGCGGCAATGTGTGTTTGGCGGCACGTCAAACGCAATGGATTTCCTGCCCCTCGACCGTTCCGGCAATCGTCGCTTTTTGCCGGTACAGGTCTGCCCGGAGCAGGCGGAGGTTCACATTCTGGAGGACGAAGCCGCATCCAGAGTCTACTTGCAGCAGGTGTGGGCGGAGGCGATGACCATCTACCGGGCAGGCGGCTGGAAGCTGACATTCAGCCCGGAAATGGTGTGCTATCTCAAGGAGCATCAGAAGGACTTCATGCCGGAGGACACGAAAGCGGGCATGATTCAGGCGTTTCTGGACAGCTACACGGGCGATACCGTCTGTTCCAAGCAGCTTTACAAGGAGGCGCTGAACCATGCTTTTGACGAGCCGAAGCAATGGGAGATCCGCGAGATCAATGAGATCATGAACCAGTGTGTGACCGGCTGGACGTATTTCTCCAATCCCCGCAGCTTTGCCGGATACGGCAGGCAAAAGGGCTGGGAGCGCGAAAGAGCTGCAACCGACAGCGGCAACCATGCCGCAGAAATCCCGGACGGATTTTTGGAGATCACGGAGCAGATTGAGATGCCGTTCTGAAAAGTGCGGCTGGTTGCAAATCCTGTTGTTACTCCGTTGTCGGGCTGGTTGCCGGAGAAATCCCTGCCCTGTCAGGCTTTTTCTACCTTTGACAACCAAAACAACAGAAAAATAGAAGAAAAGGGAAATCGTAAATCAACCGCCAGATCTGGTAATCTTTGAGGTTTTTGGAAGTCCGTTGCCGGACTTCGTTGCCGCCTCACCCTGTCTGGCTGTTTTTATAAGGAGGATAAACTGCCTATGAAGGAAATCCCGATTTGGGAAAAGAGCAATCTGAGCTTGGAGGAGGCTGCGGCTTACTCCGGCATCGGCATCAACAAACTGCGCGAGATCACCAACGAGGACCGATGTAAATTTGTCCTCTGGGTGGGCAACAAGCGTCTGATTAAACGCCGCCTGTTCGATCAGTTCATCGAGCAGGCGTATTCTATTTGAAATTTGTGGTGTAAATCGGAGCCTTGATATGATACAATAAGTGTGTCATATCAGGGCTCTTTCCATCACGGAAAGGAGTTTGACAATGTCCGAAAAGAGAAAGGACAACAAGGGACGTATCCTGCGGACAGGAGAGAGCCAGAGAAAAGACCTGATTTATCAATATCGGTATACAGACATTCGCGGCAAGCGGCAGACGGTGTATTCCTCCGATCTGAAAGAACTGCGGGAAAAAGAAAAGGAAATCCAGAAGCAGCTTGATGATGGCATTGATTATGCCGCAGGCAAAATTACCGTCATTCAACTGCTGGAACGCTATATCAACATCAAGCAGGGCGTACGTTACAATACCAAAGTCGGCTATAACTTCGTGCTGAATCTGGTGAAGAAGGAAGATTTCGGTTATCGTTCCATCCGGGACATCAAGGTTTCGGACGCGCAGAAATGGATCATGAAGCTGCACGAGGACGGAAAGGGATACAGCACCCTCACCAGCGTTCGGGGCGTTGTCAAACCGGCTTTCCAGATGGCGTACAATGAGGATGTGATCCGTCGGAATCCCTTTGACTTCAAATTGGTCGATGTGGTTTCCAATGATTCACAAAAGCGCATTGCCATGACAGAGGAACAGCAGACGCTTTGGATGGATTTCATCCGGAAGGACAAGACCTACTGCAAGTATTACGACGAGTTTGTGGTGCTGCTGGGAACTGGGATGCGTGTCAGCGAGTTTTGCGGGTTGACAAAGGCTGATCTGGACTTTACCGGGCGGAAAATCCGGGTGGATCATCAGCTTGTCCGGGAGCGCGGTGGCAAGTATTATGTGGAGAAAACCAAAACCGAGTGCGGCTGCCGCTACATTCCTATGACGGACGAGGTTTACCGGAGCCTGCAAAATATTCTCTCCCGCCGCAAGCGCGTGAAAACGGAAACGATCATCGACGGGTACAGCGGTTTTCTTCTGCTGGACAAGAACGACAGTCCGAAGGTTGCCCTGCACATCGAGAATGAAATGCGCTGGGCAATGAAGAAGTATCAAAAGCTGCACCCGGACAAGCCTCTGCCGCACATCACGCCTCATGTGTTCCGGCACACCTTCTGCACGAACATGGCGAACGCTGGTATGGACATCAAGACCTTGCAGTATGTCATGGGGCATTCCGATGTGGGCGTCACGCTGAATGTTTACACACACGCGAGCTATGACCGCGCAGCCGAGCAGATGGCAAAGATCATTGATTTTAGAGGGTTTGCCGCACCGGAGCCGCAGAGAAAATCAGGTTGAAGCAATCGCAGCCACTACACCAATTACTACACCATTTGCCCGAAAATCTGCGTAGAGTTACGGGAATATGCGTAGGTTTCCGGCACAACAGCAAAAATAAAAGAAGCGCCAAAAACCCTGAAATATCAGGGTTTGGAGGCTTTTGAAGGGATATAAAAGCAATGACAAAAATCTTATTCATCTGCCACAGTAACATCTGCCGCAGCCCTATGGCGGAATATGTGATGAAAGACCTGGTCAGACAGGCGGGGCTGGAGAGTATGTTTTCCATCGCTTCTGCTGCCACCAGCACGGAGGAGATTGGCAACAGCGTCTATCCACCGGCACGGCGCAAGCTCCAAGAGCATGGCATCTCCTGCGAGGGTCATGCAGCACGCCAGCTGAGGCCGTCGGATTACCGGGCCTATGATCTGCTGATTGGAATGGACCGGGCCAACCTGCGCAACATGCTGCGTATCTGTGGCGGCGACCCGGAGGGAAAAATCTCTCTGCTTATGGACCACACCTCACGAAAGGGAGAAGTGGCCGATCCCTGGTATACTGGGGACTTTGAGACCACCTGGCAGGATGTGCTGGAGGGCTGCCAGGAACTATTGGGGCAGCTTAAGGAGAAACGGTAAACAGCGGGCCGGAGAGGATACTCTCCGGCCTGTTTCTTTGCGTTACTCCCGTACTTCTATTTGTCCTAAGATTTCCCCGATAGGGCCGGAGAGAATCAGATCCGCCCGATTATCATAGGGAGTGGGGGTCTTGTTGATGAGCACCAGGTGCTTGCCGGAGTAGTAATTGATCAGGCCCGCGGCGGGATAGACCGCCAGAGAAGTGCCCCCAATGATCAGCAGGTCGGCGCGGTGAATGTCGTTGACTGCACCCTCCAGCACCCGGCTGTCCAGGCTCTCCTCGTAAAGGACCACATCGGGCTTCACCGTTCCGCCGCAGGAGCAGGTGGGAACGCCCTTGCTGTCCCGGATCCATTCCACCGGATAGGATTTGCCGCATTTCATGCAGTAGTTGCGGTGCACTGAGCCGTGGAGCTCCCACACCCGTTTGGAGCCTGCCGCCTGGTGCAGTCCATCAATGTTCTGGGTGACCACAGAGCGTAATTTCCGTGCCTGTTCCAGCTGAGCCAGCTTCTGGTGGGCGGGATTGGGCTTAGCGTCCAGACAGAGCATCTTGTCCCGGTAAAACCGGTAAAATTCCTCCGGCCGGTGGTCAAAAAAGGTGCGGCTGAGAATTTCCTCGGGAGGCCATTGGTAGTGCTGGTTATAAAGGCCGTCCACACTGCGGAAGTCCTTGATTCCTGACTCCGTAGACACCCCTGCTCCGCCGAAGAAAACGATGGAATGGCTCTGATCGATCCACTGCTGTAGGGTATTCAGCTCCTCAGACATAGCAAACGCTCCCTTCTCGTTTTTCTCAGTGTATCACGAAAAAGAAACGGTGTAAATAAGAAGGGCCATACCGGTTGAGGTATGGCCCAGAATTGCAGAAATTTTACGGAAAGAATAGTACCAGCACCGAGGTAATGATGCCGCACACACAGATGGAGATGGAGCTCATGGCTCCCTGAAGTTCTCCGATTTCCAGAGCTTTTGCAGTGCCCAGCGCATGGCTGCAGGCGCCAATGGCCACTCCTTCTGCCACCGGGTCGGTAATACGGAACATCCGGGCAAACAAAGGAGCAAACAGAGCTCCGGTGAGTCCGGCCACGATGACGGCAGCTACGGTGATACTCTGAATTCCGCCGCTGCTTTCCGAGATGGCCACGGCGATGGCAGTGGTGACACTTTTGGGAAGCAGGGAGGCGGCGATCGACTCCTCCACCGCCAGAGTCTTGCACAGCAGCAGGGCACAGGCTACGCTGGTAAGGCTGCCCGCCAGACACCCGGTGAGCACAGGCAGGAAGTATTTCCCCAGCAGCTTGCGCTGCTCATAGATATTTAAGGCCAGTACCGCGGTAACCGGGCCCAACATAAGTGTGATGAGGCTGCCGCCCCGGTCGTAGGTGGAGTAGGGAATGCGGAAAAGAACCAGGATCAGAATGACGACCGCCACAGCCACGATCAGGGGATTGAAGAGGACCAGGCGAGTCTTCTTCTGTACCCAAAGCCCTACACACCAGGCCGCACAACTGAGCACAACGCCAAAAAGAGGGGAAGAGAGGATCACGTCACTCATTTCATCTCCTCCTTTTTCTTACGCCGGACCATGAGAAATTGGACTGTCCAGGCGGTGACGGCATAGACGATGGGGGTAGTGAGTATCGCCACAGCGAAGAAAGGGAGGAGTACTGCAGACAGAGTCCCCCAGTGCTCCAGAAGTCCCACACAGGAGGGGAGAAAGAAGAAGGCCATGTTTCCTACAAAGAAGGCGCATACCCGGCTGATGTGTTCCTTTTTTAAAATGCCGCTGAGCAGAAGCCCCAGCAGCACCAGCATGCTTAAAACGCTGGCGGGAAAGGCGAAGGGAAGCAGAGACACAACTCCCTCACAGAGAAGACACACGCCGAAGACAATGGCCAGTTCACCCATAACGCTCAATTGATTCACTCCCAGATTGCGGTGGCAAAGTAGTCCTCAGGAGTCTCAGCACGGCGGATGAGGCGGGTGGAGCCGTCTTCCTGGAGCAGAACCTCCGCCGAGCGCAGCCGGCCGTTATACTGATAGCCCATAGCGTGGCCGTGGGCCCCGGTATCGTGGATGACCAACAGATCGCCGATCTTGATTTCCGGCAGCATCCGGTCCACAGCAAATTTGTCGTTGTTCTCACACAGAGCGCCGGTGACGTCATACTTGTGGTCGCAGGGGGCGCTTTCCTTGCCCATGACCGTGATGTGGTGGTAGGCCCCATACATAGCCGGACGCATAAGGTTGGCAGCGCAGGCATCCACTCCCACATACTCTTTGTGTGTGTGCTTGAAATGAAGAACCTTGGTGATCAGATGGCCGTAGGGGGCCAGCAGAAAGCGGCCCAACTCGGTGCAGATGGCCACATCTCCCATGCCGGCGGGGACCAGAATCTCTTCATAGGCTTTCCGTACCCCCTCGCCGATGGCAAAGATGTCGTTGGCGGTCTGTTCGGGGCGGTAGGGCACGCCTACACCGCCGGAGAGGTTAATGAAGGTAATGCGGCAGCCGGTCTCCTCCTTCAGCTCCACCGCGGTGCGGAAGAGGATGGCAGCCAGGGCGGGGTAGTAGTCGTTGGACAGAGTGTTGGAGGCCAGGAAGGCGTGGATGCCAAACTCCTCTGCCCCCAGCTCCTTCAGACGGCGGAAGGCCTGGGTCATCTGGGGCCGGGTCAAGCCATATTTGGCGTCTCCGGGGTTGTCCATCACCTGGAAGCCCTCTTTGCTCTCTCCCAGCTGGAACACGCCGCCGGGATTGAAGCGGCAGGAAATCTTTTTGGGGATATAGCCGATGGTATCCTTCAGAAAATCAATATGGGTGATGTCGTCCAGGTTGATAGTGGCCCCCAGCTTGGCGGCCAGTGCAAACTCCTCAGCAGGGGTGTCGTTGGAGGAGAACATAATCTCATCTCCGGAAAATCCGCAGCGCTGGGACATCATAAGCTCCGTCAGAGAGGAGCAGTCCACGCCGCAGCCCTCTTCCCGAAGGATTTTAAGGATCTGAGGATTGGGGGTGGCTTTCACTGCGAAATACTCTTTATAGCCCGGATTCCAGGCAAAGGCCTTTTGCAGGGCACGGGCGTTTTCCCGGATGCCCTTTTCATCGTAAAGATGGAAGGGGGTAGGGTATTTTTTGACCATCTCCTGGAGCTGCTCCAGGGTGACAAAAGGGGTTTTCATGGGGGTGTCAGCTCCTTTTTCTCTATCTTTTGAACGAAAGGGTCCATCTATCCACGTTAGATGGATTTACCATGAAACAGGGGCCGCCGGGCGGCCCCTGTGGGTGAAAGGGGAAATTATACCTCGAACATCAAATCGCCGTAGGTAGGTACGGGCCACAGGTCCTTGTCCACCAACAGCTCCAGCTCGTCCACGGGGATGCGCAGGGCGGTCATAGCGGGAACCACTGCATCGTGGTAAGCGTGGGCCATCTCCTTAATGTCCTCGATGGTGTCTACCCGTTCCATAAGGGGCTTGAGCTGCTCCAAAGCGGCGGAGGCGTCGGCCAGACAGAGGCTGACCTTCTCCAACAGCCCCTTCTGTACGCTGAGATCTGCGCTGGGACAGGCGCTGGCCACGGAAGAAATGGACTGGGCCAGCTGGGTGGTATAGGCGATGGCGGTGGGGATGAAGTGCTTGGCGGCCATGTGGATCATGGTGTTGGCTTCGATTTTGATGACCTTGACATAGGTCTCGTACAAAATCTCGGCACGGGCCTCCAGCTCGGACTTGGTGTAAATACCAAACTTGGTGAAGAGCTTCTCTGCCTTCTCCGTGGTGAGGGCAGGCACCGCATCGACCATGGAGCGCAGGTTGGGCAGCCCGCGGCGCACAGCCTCGGCTACCCACTCGTCCGAGTAACCGTCATCGTTGAAGATGATCCGCTGGTGCTGAGACATCCAGGAGTGGATGAGTTTGGAACAGGCGGCGTTAAAGTCTTCAGCGTTTTCCAGAAGGTCGGCGGCCTGACAGAAGGCCTCGGCTACAATGGCATTGAGGGCCACATTGGCCTCCGCGATGGAGTCGGAAGAACCCACCATGCGGAACTCAAACTTGTTGCCTGTGAAGGCAAAGGGGGAGGTGCGGTTGCGGTCGGTGCCGTCCTTGTTCAGAACAGGGACGGTGGACACGCCGGAGTCCAAAGTGCCCCTGGCCAGCAGCTTCACAGACTCCACATTGGCTACGATCTGCGCTACCACGTCATCCAGCTGGTCGCCCAGGAAGATGGAGATGATGGCAGGAGGCGCCTCCTGGGCGCCTAAGCGGTGCTCGTTGCCTACGCATGCGGCGGAGCAGCGCAGCAGGTCGGCGTGGTCATCCACGGCCTTCATGATGCAGGCCAGCACCAGCAGGAACTGCAGGTTTTCATTGGGGGTGTCCCCTGGGTCCAGCAGGTTTTCTCCGGTATCGGTGCAGATGGACCAGTTGTTATGTTTACCAGAACCGTTGACCCCGACGAAGGGCTTTTCGTGAAGCAGGCACACCAGGCCATGGCGGGTGGCCACCCGCTTCATGGTCTCCATAGTCAGCTGGTTCTGGTCGACTGCCAGGTTACAGGTGGTGTAGATGGGGGCCAGCTCGTGCTGGGCGGGGGCGGCCTCGTTGTGCTGGGTGGTGGCGGGAATGCCCAGCTTCCACAGTTCTTGATTAAGGTCGGACATAAAGGCGCCTACTCGGGGACGGATGACACCGAAGTACTGGTCGTCCATTTCCTGCCCCTTGGGAGCGGGCGCGCCGAAGAGGGTCCGGCCAGTGTAGATGAGGTCCCGGCGCTTCAAGTACTTCTCCCGGTCCACCAGGAAATATTCCTGCTCAGCGCCTACCTGGGGAATGACCTTCTGGGCCTGGGTGTTGCCAAACAGGCGGAGAATACGCAGTGCCTGGGTGTTGATGGCCTCCATGGAACGCAGAAGGGGGGTCTTCTTGTCCAGAGCCTCACCGTTATAAGAGACGAAAATGGTGGGGATACACAGGATCGTACCGCAGGACATCTCCTTTACAAAGGCGGGAGAGGTCATATCCCAGGCGGTGTAACCCCGTGCATAGTGGGTGGAGCGCAGGCCTCCGGAGGGGAAGGAGGAGGCATCCGGCTCACCCATAATGAGCTGCTTGCCGGTAAACTGCAGCAAAGTCTTGCTGTCCTGGGGGGCGGTCAGGAAGCTGTCGTGCTTCTCCGCGGTGACCCCGGTAAGAGGCTGGAACCAGTGGGTGTAGTGGGTGGCGCCCTTTTCCACGGCCCAATCCTTCATGGCGTTGGCCACGATATCTGCGGTAGCCATGGAGATATTACCGCCATGCTCCATCACATCCAATATTTCCGCAAAAACCTTTTTGGGCAGCCGCTCCCGCATGACCGAGACGCTGAATACATTAGAACCAAACAGGTCGGTGAGATTGTCCTTCATACCCTCAACCCCTTTTTTCAAATTAGTTTCATCATATCCTATCTGCTTCCCCATTGCAAGAAAAAATTCCAGCCAAGATACCCCGGCAGGAAGGGGGGTGATGTGGGAAATTTTCACAAATGGACTCGGAGGGAGAGACATGTGGGCCCTCTGGGACGCATAGGTTACACCAAAGAACCGGCGTTTGCCGGGAAAGGAGTGTGTGCCATGCGCTTTACAAAAATGGAGGGACTGGGGAATGACTATGTTTATGTAAACTGTTTAAGGGAGACCCCGGAGAATTTGCCAGTTCTGGCCCGCCGCCTGTCTGACCGGCATTTCGGTGTGGGAGCGGACGGGCTCATCTGCATAAAACCCGGCCGGAGGGGGGATTTTGCCATGGAGATGTACAACGCGGACGGCTCCAGGGGTTCCATGTGCGGCAATGGCATTCGCTGTGTGGGAAAGTACGTCTATGACAAGGGGCTGACCCGAAAGACCTGCCTGACCATTGATACCGATGCGGGACCACGCTCCCTGGAGCTCCATGTCCGGGGAGGCGTGGTCAGGGCTGTGACGGCAGATATGGGGGAGGCAGGGCTGCTGCCGCCCATGGAGGTGGAGGCGGCAGGGGAGCGGTTTACCCTGCACCCTGTGTGGATGGGAAATCCCCACGGGGTTATTTTCTGTAAGAATCCGGAGGAGGTGGATCTGGAGCGGCTGGGGCCGCTGCTGGAGGACCACCCGGCAGTGGGGGAGCGGATCAACGTGGAGTTTGCTGCCTGCCCGGATGAGGAAAATTTGTCCCTGCGGGTGTGGGAGCGGGGCAGCGGCATTACCTTAGCCTGCGGGACCGGAGCTTGCGCCGCCTTTGCCGCAGGACTCAGAGAGGGAAGGTGCGCAACACGGGCATTGGCCCACCTCCCCGGAGGGACCCTGATCCTGGAGCGGCGGGGAGAACGGATATACATGACCGGCCCGGCTCGGATCGTTTTTGAGGGAGAACTACCTCAAAAAGAGGAAGGAAAGGAGATCATTTGACTCAAAACGCCAAAAAGATAGCTTGACAACGGGAAATGATACCTTTAATATATATGAGAATTCCGGCCCCTATCCGAAGAACAGGGCCGCAGAAAGGACGGTCCTCGTTGTGGAGCAGATCACCAGCCGGCAAAATCCCCTGGCCCTGCAGATCCGAAAGCTGAATCACCAGCGCCGGGAGCGCCGGACCCAGGGACTGTTCCCCGGAGAGGGCCCCAAGCTTTTGGCGGAGGCCTTTCAGGCCGGTATCCCCGTGGAGACGGTCATCACCGCTCCGGGGGTGCAGGTTTCTTGCCCGGAAGGGGTGCGGCGGGTGGAGATGCCCTGGGAGCTGCTGGAGAGCCTGTGCGATACCAAAACCCCGCAGGGGGTGCTGTTTTTGGCCAGGCTGCCTGACACTGCCCCGCCCCGCCCTCTGCCAGGGGAGCGGTATCTGGTGCTGGACGGGGTCCAGGACCCAGGAAATGTAGGCACCATCTGGCGTACCGCAGATGCATTTGGGGCGGATGGCCTTATTCTGGTCAACGGCTGTGCCGACCCCTTTTCGCCCAAGACCGTGCGCGCCACCATGGGGGCCTGTTTCCGCCTGCCCGTCTATGAAGTGGGGGCGCAGGAGCTGCCCGGCCTGATGGAGGACTCGGGCCTTCCCCTGTATGCCACCGCCCTGCGGGAGGATACGGTAGACTTGAAAACGGCGCAGCTCAGGCGCTGCGCCGTGATCATTGGAAGCGAGGGCAGGGGAGTGTCGGAGCAGATGCTTCAAGCCAGCAAACAGACCGTAAAAATCCCCATGCGGGAGCGGTGTGAATCCCTGAACGCGGCGGTGGCCGCCGCAGTGGTGCTGTGGGAGGCCTGGCGCTAGCTCAGCGCGCCGGCCTCCGCCCCGCCCCGGTTGTTTCATAGACATAGCCCAGAAGAACCAGAGAGAGCAGCAGCAATGCCCAGAAGAGCACATAGGCGGGAACATAGCTGCCGGTGCGGTCGGCCAAAGCGCCGGGGACGGTGCCCATGAGGAAGATGCCCAGAGCATAGATGGACTGGATCCACTTCAGTCCCCGCTCGTAGCCTTCCTCCCCCCATAGATCCCTGGCCCAGATGGGCTGGGATACTGCACTCAGGGGAAGGCCCAGTCCGGACAGGATCATGGCCAAATAGGCCAGCGATACGCTTCCCAGGTTGGCCAGGCAGCACAGGCCATAGCCCCCCAGCACTAGAAGATAGAGCAGATAGTTGGAAATCCGCCCGCCCAGCTGGTCGGTGATCTGGCCGCAGGCTACCTTGCCCGCCATCATACAAAGGCCCATGACGGAGATGAGCCGGGCCACGGTGTCTGCGTCATATCCAGCGGTGGAATAGAGCACTCCAAAGTTGGAGATGCCCAGGCTGGTGGCCGCCCCCACGCAGAAGGAGGCCGAGAGCACGAACGCCCGGCGCAGAGAAGTAAATCCCACTGGTGCGGGCTGGGGCTGGGACGGCAAATTTTCGTGATTGCCCGCCTGGTAAGGGGACAGGCCCTTGTCTTCCGGCCGGTCCCGGACCAGAAGCCAGAAGAGCAGGGCCAGCAGTGCAATGAGCCCTCCCTCCGCCCAAAAGCTTACGCGGAGGCTGAAGTGCTCGATCAGGGTGGTGAAGGGAACCGGGGCCAGAATGGTAGCAAGGCCCGTGCCCGCTGAGGCAATGCCGAGCGCCAGAGCCTTCCGGTCCTGAAACCACCCGGCGATGAGCAGAGACAGCGGGATCACACCTGCCCAGCTATAACTGAGCCCCACCATGGCCGCCGCCAGACAGCACAGGGGAAATTGCTCCGCTGCCCCAAAGAGAAAGCTGGAGGCAGCCAGCAGGAGCAGAGACAGGGTACAGCCCCGGCGCAGGCCCAGCCGCCCGGCTACGCCGCCGGCAGTGGTCATGCCCACCAGGACAAAAAAACTGCGTACCGTAATGAGAAAGGCTCCCTGGGTGTTGCTCAGTCCCACCTGGGCCATGAGATGGGGCTGAAAGGCGGAGAATACATTGACGCCCAGGCCAATGCTGGCAAAGAGCATAAGCGTCCCGCCCAGGCAGATGGACCAGGCATAATGTACCTTGTGTACCGTGGGTGTATGTGACATGGCACGCTCCCTCCCTTGTTAGGATAACCATACCGTGGATGGGTGCGTTTGTAAACAAAAATTTGGGGAAGGGGGATGAAAAAATGACAGAGCTGAAATACTGGCTTTGGTTGACCACACGTCCGGGTATGACCCCTGGGAAGGTGCTGATGCTGCTGGATCACTTTGTCACGCCGGAGCGGATCTACTATGCCGACCAGGAAGAGTATGCCCTCTTTCCCCTGACGGAGCGCCAGCGCCGGGGGCTGGAGGACAAGAGTATGGACCGTCCCCAGGATATTCTGGCCGACTGTGACCGGCTGGGCGTGGACATTATGACCCTGCAGGATGCAGCCTATCCCCAGCGCCTGCGCCAGCTGGCCGATCCGCCGGCGGTGCTCTATTGGAAAGGAAAGAAGTTCCTCTTTGACGAGGAGCCGGCCATTGCCGTGGTGGGCAGCAGAAAGCCCACTGAATACGGAGAGCGGATGGCGGAAAAGTTTGGTTTAGAGCTCTCCCGCGGCGGAGCACTGGTGGTGTCCGGCATTGCGGAGGGACTGGATACCTGTGCCATCCGGGGCGCGTTGAAGGGCGGGGGTGCAGTGGTGTCTCTGCTGGCAGGAGGCGTGGATCGGATCGTGCCCAAGACAAACCGCTTTCTGGCCCAGGATGTGGCGGCAGTAGGAGCCCTCATTTCGGAGTATCCTCCGGGCACCGAGCATAAGGGAGAGCACTACCGCCCCAGAAACCGCATTTTAAGCGGTCTTTGTCTGGGTGTGCTGGCGGTGGAGTGCCGTACCTTCGGCGGTACCATGCTCACCGTCAACCATGCCCTGGAGCAGGGAAGGGACGTCTTTGCCGTTCCTGGAGCCCTGGACAATGAAATGAGCGAGGGGACCAACCGGCTCATCCAGCAGGGTGCCAAGCTGGTTACCTCAGGCCGGGACATTTTGGAGGAGTACTGGGACCGCTTTCCTCTGAAGCTTTCTGCAACCGCGCCCCTTCCGCCCCAAGTGGTCCGGGAACGGCTGGAGCGGCCAGTGGAACGGCAGCGCCCTTCCCAGCCAGACAGAAACCCGGAGCCAAAGCAGCCGGTGCAGTCCCAGCCTTCCGGCCGTGAAGTGGTCCTCCGAAAGGATCAGAAGGCCCGCTTTACCGACGATGAGCTTCAGATCATCGCCGTTTTGGAGGAAAAGCCTTTGTCTGCTGACGAGGTGGTGGAGCGCACCCAAATTTCTGCGCGCTACGTCCTGTCCGCTCTGACCATGCTTCAGGTCCAGGGAGCGGTGGAGGAGCTGCCCGGCCGGCGGTTCCGGGCCCTGATCGAATTGGAACAATGAGTTTCATCCAAGCATATGCATCCCACATGGGAGTTTAATGATTATCATCTCTGGAGGTTTCCAAAGTGGCAAAAGCAGCGAACAAAACCGACTTAGTGATTGTGGAGTCCCCATCCAAGGCGAAAACAATTGGCAAATACCTGGGGCCGGGCTATGAGGTCGTGGCTTCCATGGGCCATGTCCGTGACCTGCCCAAAAGCAAGCTGAGCGTGGACATTGAGCACGGCTTCCTCCCTGATTATCAGCCTATCAAGGGAAAGGAGGACGTGATCAGCGACCTGAAAAAGGCCGCTAAGCGCAGCGATAAGGTCTATCTGGCCACCGACCCTGACCGGGAGGGAGAGGCGATCTCCTGGCACCTGAAGGAGCTTTTGGGGATTCCCGATGACAAAACCTACCGGGTGACCTTCAACGAGATCACCAAAAACGTGGTCCAGCACTCCATTGCCGCTCCCCGCGCCATTGACCAGAACCTGGTCAATGCCCAGCAGGCCCGGCGGATTCTGGACCGGATCGTGGGCTATCAGCTCTCCCCGCTGCTGTGGCGGAAGATCCGCCGCGGCCTGTCCGCCGGACGGGTCCAGTCGGTGGCCACCCGACTTGTCGTGGAACGGGAGGAGGAGATCCGGGCCTTTGTCCCCCAGGAGTACTGGACCGTGGAGGCCCAGCTGGAGCGGGTGAGCCCCAACCAGGGTTCCTTCAAGGCTCAGTTCTATGGCAAAGAGAAGAAAATGGAGCTTCATAGCCAGGAGGAGGCCCAGAATGTCATCGACACGGTGGCCAAGGGAGCCTGGTCGGTGGCCAAGGTGAAACGGCAGGAGAAAAACCGCCAGCCCGCCCCGCCCTTTACCACCTCCACCCTCCAGCAGGAGGCCAGCCGGAAGCTCAATATGTCTCCTGCCCGGACCATGTCCATCGCCCAGCAGCTCTATGAGGGCGTGGAGCTCACCGGTTTGGGGGCCGTGGGTCTCATCACCTATATGCGTACCGACTCCCTGCGCCTGTCTGAGGAGGCCATCTCCGCTGCACGGGGCTTTATCGGCACCCGCTACGGCGCCGACTACTGTCCCGCCCAGCCCCGGCGCTTCAAGGCTAAGGGGAATGCCCAGGACGCCCACGAGGCCATCCGTCCCTCTGACGTAAGTCTGGTGCCTGAGGAGATCAAAAAGGATTTGACGGGCGAGCAGTTTAAGCTCTATAAGCTCATTTGGAGCCGCTTCCTGGCCTGCCAGATGGCAAACGCGGTCTATGACAGCCTCTCCATTGACGTGGAAAACAGCGGCTATATCTTCCGCGCCAGCCACTCCAGCCTGAAGTTCTCCGGCTTTACCGCCGTGTACGAGGAGGGCAAGGACGAGGAAGAGGAGGAGCGCACCTCCCCCCTCCCCGACCTGAAAGAGGGCGAACCTCTGACGGGCAAGGCTATGGACAAGGCCCAGCACTTTACCCAGCCCCCCGCCCGGTATTCGGAGGCCAGCCTCATCCGGGCCCTGGAGGAGCAGGGTATCGGCCGCCCCTCCACTTACGCTCCTACCATTACCACCATTCTCAACCGGGAGTATGTGGTAAAGGAGGGCAAGGCCCTGCGTCCCACCCCTCTGGGAGAGGTGGTCACGGGCCTTATGAAGGACAAGTTCAAGGACATTGTGGACTATGACTTCACGGCGCAGATGGAGCAGCGTCTGGACAAGGTGGAGGAGGGCGACACCGACTGGAAGGCCCTGCTCCAGGAGTTCTACGACGACTTTGAGGCGGAGCTTCAAAAGGCGGAAAAGGAACTGGATGGGGAGCGCATTAAGGTCCCCGACGAGGTGTCGGAGGAAATTTGCCCCCAGTGCGGCCGGAACCTGGTCATCAAGTCCGGGCGATTTGGCCGTTTCCTGGCCTGTCCCGGATGGCCTGAGTGTGATTTTACCATGCCTCTGGTGGTGGAAATGCCTGGCAAGTGCCCCAAGTGCGGGGGACGGCTCTTCAAGCGTACGGGCAAGAGCAAAAAGACCGGCAAGCAGTACACCTACTACTGCTGTGAGCGGGCCAGCAGCAAGGACGAGAGCACCAAGTGCGACTTTATGACCTGGGACGTGCCTGTGAAGGATAACTGTCCCATTTGCGGCTGGACTATGTTCAAAAAGCCGGGCAAGGGAGCGAAAAAACCCTACTGTATCAATGAGGCCTGCTCCAACTTTACCCCCGAGGAGAAACGGGGCGGCTGGAAGAAGCCCGCCGCCTCCGCGGAAGCAGCGGAGGAGAAGGCAGAGGAGAAAAAGCCCGCCAAAAAGGCAACTGCCAAAAAGACCACAAAGAAGGCTGCCGCCGAGGAGACCGCCGAGAAGAAGACCACGAAAAAGACGGCGGCCAAAACTGCCGCTAAAAAGACGACGGCCAAGAAGACCGCCGCCAAGAGTACTGCGAAGAAAACCACCGCCGCCAAGAAGACCACCGCCAAAAAAGCGGCGGCTGAGGGCGAGGAGAAGTGAGGGACAACATGGAACCTGTCATTGTCATTGGAGCTGGTCTGGCGGGCAGCGAGGCCGCCTGGCAGCTGGCCCGGCGGGGCATTCCCGTAGAGCTGCGGGAGATGAAGCCGCAGAAAATGTCTCCCGCCCACCATACGGAGTACTTCGGGGAGCTGGTGTGTTCCAACTCCCTGCGCTCCGATCAGCTGGAAAACGCTGTGGGCCTGCTGAAGGAGGAATTGCGCCGCTGCGGCTCGCTTATTATGGAATGTGCTGACAGCCACCGGGTGGAGGCGGGGGGAGCCCTGGCGGTGGACCGCCATGCCTTTGCCGCCGCCATTACTGAGAAAATCAAAAACCACCCTAATATCACCGTGGTGGAGGGGGAAGTGACAGAGATCCCTCCGGAGGGAAACGTGATCATTGCCACCGGCCCGCTTACTTCTGAGGCCCTGTCGGAGGCAATCGCCAAGCTCTTTCCCGACAGCAAGTACTTGAATTTCTTTGACGCGGCCGCCCCGCTGGTGACCTTTGAAAGCATCGATATGGACAGCGCCTGGTTTGCCTCCCGGTATGACCGGGGCACCCCGGATTACATCAACTGCCCCCTGACGGAGGAGGAGTACGATGCCTTCTGGAAGGAACTGACCACCGCCCAGGAGGCGGAGGTCCACGGCTTTGAGGATGCGGGCGTCTTTGAGGGCTGTATGCCCGTGGAGGTCATGGCCCGCCGGGGCCGGGACACCCTGTGCTATGGACCGTTGAAGCCTGTGGGGCTCAAGGACCCGAAGACGGGGAAGGAGCCCTTTGCCGTGGTGCAGCTGCGGAAGGATAACGCCCAGGGCAGCATTTATAATATTGTGGGGTTCCAGACCCACCTGCGCTGGCCGGAGCAGAAGCGGGTATTTTCCATGATCCCCGCCCTCAAGAATGCTGAGTACATCCGCTACGGCGTCATGCACCGGAATACCTTCCTGGACTCTCCCCGGCTGCTGGACCGGTACTACCGGGTGAAGGGCAATGAGCGGATCATGTTTGCCGGGCAGATCACCGGGGTGGAGGGCTATGTGGAGTCCACTGCCTCTGGGTGCCTGGCCGCTATGGAGCTTTCCCGCCGTCTGACAGGGAAAGATCCTGTCAATTTCCCCAAAGAAACGGCGATTGGGGCAATGGCTCTTTACATTAGTGACCAAAGTGTGGTAAACTTCCAACCGATGAACGTAAACTTCGGCCTCATTCCCCAGTTGGGTTACCGGGTGAAGGGCAAGCGCAACAAAAACGCGGAGATTTCCAAACGGGCTCTGGAGGCGCTGGACAAGCTGGACCTGGCTTGAAGAGGAGAGGCGAATATCGCCGTGATGGATAAGAAAGAAGGAGAGCCATGAAGATTATCGTAGATGCCATGGGCGGCGACAACGCCCCTAAGGCCCCGGTCATGGGTGCCATCCAGGCCAACCGGGAGTATGGAGTGGACATCATCCTGGTGGGCCGGGGGGAGGATATTCTGAAAACTCTGGCCGACAACGGCATCAGTGATCTGCCCGCCGGAGTGGAGATCGCCCATGCCAGCGAGGTGGTTGAGATGTGCGACAACCCAGCCACCGCCTTCCGGGAGAAGAAGGACTCCTCTCTCACTGTGGGCCTCAACCTGCTGAAATCCGGGGCGGGAGACGCTTTTGTTTCCGCCGGTTCCACCGGAGCTCTACTGGGCGGCGCCACGCTGCTGGTCAAGCGCATCAAGGGCATCCGCAGGGCGGCGCTGGCCCCTGTAGTGCCCACCGGGAACGGAGGCGCGGTGCTCATCGACTGCGGCGCTAACGCGGAGTGCCCCCCTGAGTACCTGCTCCAATTCGCCTACATGGGTTCCTATTACGCTGAGCATGTGCTGGGCCGCCCGGAGCCAAAGGTGGGTCTTTTGAATATTGGAGTGGAGCCTACCAAGGGTACCTCGCTTCAGACCACGGTCTACCCCATGCTGAAGAAGGCCGCCGATGAGGGACGGATCAACTTTGTGGGCAACATTGAGGCCCGAGAGGCTGTGGAAGGTGCGGTGGACGTGATCGTCTCCGACGGCTATTCCGGCAATATTTTCCTGAAAACTATGGAGGGGACAGGTCTCTTCCTGGCTCGGGAAATCAAGAAGATGTTCACCAAGAACCTCTTTACCAAGCTGGCTGCCGTGATGGTATCCGGGGGCATCCGGAACATCAAGAAGATCATGGACTCCAGTGAGGTAGGCGGCACTGCCCTGGTGGGCATTGCCAAGCCAGTCATCAAGGCCCACGGTTCTTCTGACGCCTATGCCATCCAGAATGCCATCCGCCAGGCCAAGCAGTATGTTTCCTCGGGAATTATCGAAAGCATTACGGAAAACGTCGATCTCATGCGCCTGGAGGAAATTCAGCTTACCCCCCACGGGAACAAGGAATAAGAAAAATGGACCGCATCTGCGGTCCATTTTTTAACGTTTCGGATGGGATTTTCCCACAAGTGCCACCAGAAAACCAAAGAAAATAGCCGCGGTAATGCCTCCTGCCGCAGCTGTGGAGCCTCCGGTGAAGGCTCCCAGCAGCCCCTGCTCCCCCACGGCCTTTTTGACCCCCTTGGCCAGCAGATGGCCAAAGCCGGTGAGGGGCACCGTGGCTCCCGCGCCGCCCCAGTCGGCCAGGTGTTGGTAGAGCCCCACACCGCTGAGAATGACCCCGGCAGTGACGTAGCACACCAGAATTTTGGCGGGGGTGAGGCTGGTGCGGTCAATGAGTATCTGGCCGATGAGACACAGGATACCACCACACAGAAACGCGTTTAAATACTCCATATAGGCCTCCTACGTTTTGTTTGAGATGGCAATGGCGTGACAGATGCCGGGCACGGACTCCCCCTGAAAGGCGGAGGTGGGGGAGTGGAGAGCCCCGGTGGGACAGAAGAGGATGTTCTGCCACTTGCCCGCCTTCATGCCGCCCAGCAAATAGCCGGTGAGAACTGACGCACAGCACCCGCACCCGGAGCCGCCGCAATGGACGTCCTGCTTTTTTAGGTCAAAAATCAGCGCTCCGCAGTCCATGTGATTGGATAGCTGAATCCCATCCCGGCGCAGCAGCTCCAGCAGAAGCTCGCTGCCTAACGTGCCCAGGTCCCCGGTGACGATGAGGTCATAGTCCGAGGGCTTGCGTCCAGTGTCCTGAAAGTGGGCGGAGATGGTGTCACAGGCTGCCGGGGCCATGGCGGCTCCCATATTGTTGGTGTCGGTGATGCCTTTGTCCACAATCTTGCCTACGGTCACGTGGGTGATATAGGGACCCTCGCCCTCACGGGCCAAAATGGCGGCCCCGGAGCCGGTGACCGTCCACTGGGCGGTAGGCGTACGCTGCCCGCCGTATTCCAGCGGTGTGCGGTACTGGCGTTCCGCGGTGCAGAAGTGGGAGGATACCACGACCCCTGCCCATTCCCCAAAGCCCCCGTCCAAGGTCATAGAGGCCAGAGCCAATCCCTCTCCCATGGTGGAGCAGGCCCCATAGAGGCCCAGGAAGGGGACCTGCTGGCCTCGGGCGGCGTAGGAGGAGCCGATACACTGGTTAAGAAGGTCCCCGGCAAAAAGCCAGTCCAGTTTGGAAGCTGCCTGTCCCGCCTTGTTGAGGGCCAGCCCGAGGGCCTGCTTTTGCATAGCGCTCTCTGATTTCTCCCAGGTGGATTCCCCAAAAGTGTCGTCCGTGTCGATATAGTCGAAGGTAGCGGCCAAGGGGCCCTCCCCCTCCTTTTTGCCCACTACATTGGCCCAGGCGGCCAGAGTGGGGGGATTGGCCAGTACAGCGGTCTGGGCACCCAGCTTTTTTGTGGTCATAAAAGCACCTCATTTTGCCAGCGTTTTTCTGATAGTTTGCTTGCCTGTAGGGGAAAATATACTTGAAAAAATCCCACAGGCCGATATAATGGTTTCATCTGAACCATGGAAAAGAAAGACAGGTGAACATCCCATGGACCATGAAATTTATCTGGAAACGGAAGTGGAGACCCCTCAGCCGGTGCAGGACCGCCTGCGGGAGGCCATCCTGGCCGCTTTGGATGAGGAAGGGGTGGGGGTGCCCTGTATCATTGAGGTGTGCATCACCGACAATGAGGGCATCCACCAGACCAACCTGGATATGCGGGGTGTGGACGCCCCTACAGACGTACTTTCCTTCCCTATGTTCGACTTGACCCCTGGGGAGAAGCCCCAGGCAGACTGGGCTGATCCGGATACGGACAAGGTGCTGCTGGGGGACATGATGATCTCCCTGGAGCGGGCCCAGGCCCAGGCGGAGGAATACGGCCACAGTCTGGAGCGGGAAATCTGCTATTTGGGGGTCCATTCGGTGCTCCACCTGCTGGGTTACGATCATTTGGATGAGGGACCCCAGAAACGGCAGATGCGGGCAAGGGAAGAGGCTATTCTTGGTAAGCTGGGCATTGTCCGGGAAGAATGAGGCAGAGAGGAAAGGAAGTGTCGCCATGAGCGCCATGAAAATCAAGTTGGTCCCCATTGAGGAAGAGCCCATTGCGGAGGAAGAGGAGCGGCTGGGCATTACCCTTGGGGAGTTTGCCGCCATGGCGGCGGCCATTGCCGGGGCCCTGGCCCTGAGCCTGATCATCTGGAAGAAAGTTGTCAAATAAGAAGAGCGGGAAATTGCTCGTACCCGGAAAGAAAGCGAGGAACAATTATGTCAACTGTTAAGAAATCCGGCATCATTACCATCTGCGGACGGCCCAATGTGGGCAAGTCCACCCTTACCAACGCCTTTGTGGGGGAGAAGGTAGCCATCGTCACCAACAAGCCCCAGACCACCCGCAACCGGATCTGCGGTATCCGCACCCGTGGAGAGAGCCAATTTGTCTTTGTGGACACGCCAGGCCTGCACAAGGCCCGTACCCGGCTGGGGGACTATATGGTGGATGTGGTGAAGCAGTCGGTGTCTGATGTGGATGCGGTGCTTCTGGTGGTGGAGCCTATTGCCAACATCGGAGAGCCGGAGCGGCAGCTTATGGAGCGCATGAAGACCCTGGGCTGCCCGGCGGTGCTGGCGATCAACAAAGCAGACACCCTGGAGCAGAAGGAAAAGCTGCTGGAGGTCATGGAACTTTACAGCCAGGCCTGCGACTTTGATGCGGTAGTGCCCATCTCCGCCAAAACTGGACAGGGGGTGGAGGAGCTGCTGGATGTGCTGGAGCAGTACCTGCCCGAGGGTCCCCAACTCTTCCCGGATGACATGACCTCCGACCAGCCGGAGCGGCAGATGATGGCGGAGATTTTAAGAGAAAAGCTTCTGCTCTGCCTGGACAAGGAGATCCCCCATGGCACCGCTGTGGAGATCACCCGGTTTGCTGAGCGGGACGACGAGGTCATCGAGGTGGAGGCCACCATCTACTGCGAGAAAAACAGCCATAAGGGCATTATCATCGGTAAGGGTGGCGCCATGCTCAAGAAGGTGTCCACCCTGGCTCGCCAGGACATGGAGCGGTTCATGGGCACGAAGGTGTATCTCCAGACCTGGGTAAAGGTAAAAGAAAATTGGCGGGACAACCCTGCAGCCATCCAGAACTTCGGATATAAGCAGGACTGACCTGGCCAGCGGCAGCCTTCTCGAAAAAGTGGCTGTGCCGCTTTTTTGATCGTAGGCAGGACTGAAAAAATTACCGCTCATAACATTCCGCTTCTCCTGCCAGCCTAAGGGCAGAAAGGCAGGAGGATGCAGAGATGGATGAGCGGGGACTTTGGCGTTTCTTTTGGAAAACCGGCCTGCCCGAGGCCTATTTGGCCATTGCCGGGCAGCGCATGGAGGAGCAGATGGAGCGGGAGTTGCCGGCCAGAACGGCGTTCCGTTCCCGAAGAGAGGAAGTTTAGCAACTGGGGGGTGAGGCCATGCACACCAAGACAAAGGCATTGGTGCTGCGGTCGGTGGATTATAAGGAGTCGGATAAAATCCTGACCTTGCTCACCCAGGAGCTGGGGAAGATCACCGTCTCCGCCCGGGGCTGCCGGAAAAAGGGCAGTCCCATTGCCGCTTCCTGTCAGCTTTTGGCTTGGTCGGAGCTGGTGCTCTACGACTACCAGGGCCGCTGGTCGGTGAAGGAGGGGGAGAGCCTGCGCCTGTTTCAGGGGGTGCGGGAGGACCTGGAGCGCTTTGCACTGGGCTGCTACTTTGCCGAGGTGGCAGAGGCGCTGTCGGTGGAGGAGCTGCCCAGCCCGGAGCTTCTTTCTCTTACCCTCAATAGTCTGCATGCCTTGGATAAAATGCCCCAAAAGCCATTGGCACTGATCAAAACGGCCTTTGAGTGGCGCGCCATGTGTTTGGCGGGGTATGAACCCCTCTTTGACGGCTGTGCCATCTGTGGCCGTACTCCTCCGGAGAAACCTCAGTTCCACCTGAAGGAGGGGGTGCTTCACTGTGCCCAGTGCCGGGATGAGGTGGGGGATGGAATTTCCATGCCCTTGAATTTGGAGGCTCTGGCCGCTCTGGCGTACATTGCCCATGGAGATCCGAAGCGGTTGTTCTCCTTCCAGCTGGAGGGAGAGGGGCGGAAGCTGCTTTGCGATGCGGGAGAGGCCTACGTACATACCCAGTTGGAGCGGGGGTTTCGTACCCTGGATTTTTATAAGCAGATTCAGCTTCCATAGGAATAAAAAAACCCGCCGCGGACGAACCGCAGCGGGTTTTTTCATGTGGCATTACTGCTGAGCCTGGGCAGGAGCCTCGACCTTACCGAAGGTACGGCCGTTATAGGTCAGACAATTTTTGCACATACGGTGAGGCAGCCGGTAAGCCCCGCACTTGGGGCAGGTCACGATACCGGGAGTCTCCAGCTTCCAGTGGGAGCTGCGCCGCTTGTCGCGACGGGCCTTAGATACTTTTCCCTTGGGAACCGCCATGGGTGACACCTCCTTCGGTTGTGCCGTGGGGCACTTCGAGTACTCACTCAGCTTTGTTATCCAACAGCTGCGCAAGGGCCGCCAGTCTTGGATCTACGTCAGGTCTGCACCCGCAGGGGCCGTTGTTCAGGTCGGCTCCGCACTTGGCGCACAGCCCTTTGCAGTCGTCTGAGCAAAGGTTTTTGGTATCCATCGCGAGCACGAAAGCTGTGGTGACCGCTTCGTCCAGGTCAAGCTCTGTGCCCTCCAGCAGAAGGATGTCGTCGTTCTCTTCATCCTCCAGCTCCTGGGCCACCAGACTGTCCAGCGCCACTGTTTTTTCCCGGGAAAAGGCTTTCCCGCAGCGGTCGCAGTGCAGCTCCAGAAGAGAGCTTGCCGTACCCTCCAGCACCAGAGCGCCGGCGTGGTTGGTCACGCTGCCCTCGGCCAGGACGGGGTGGGCGATGGGGTTAGACCCGTAGAAATCCAGCTGGGATAGATCCAGCTGAAATTGGAAGTCTTTCCGGGCGTCCGGAACGTGGATAATATCGCGCAGATCCAGGCGCATGGTTGTCCTCCCTGGGGTGTGCCCCCATACTCGCAGAATGGTACGGAGAGTATTATAAAGAAAAGTCCTCCGATTGTCAAATACTTTTCACAAATTTATCCACGAAATTTATTGACAGGAGGGGGGCGGGTATGGTGAAATAGTTTGGATAGCCGGAGTGAAGGGGAGGCAGAGAAAGAATGAAGGAATTTGTCATTGGAAAAAACGACGCTGGACAGCGGCTGGACCGCTGGCTGGCCAAGACCCTGCCTGTGCTGCCCGCCCCTTTGGCCCAGAAGTATATCCGTCTAAAGCGGGTAAAGGTGAATGGAAAGGGCTCAAAGCGGGATGTACGGCTCAATGTGGGAGATGTGCTTCAGCTTTATATCAATGACGAGTTTTTTGAAAAGCCCACTCCGGAAAATGCCTTTCTCTCCCTTTATCAGCCAAAGCTGAACATTCTCTATGAGGACGAGCATATCATGCTTCTGGACAAGCGTCCCGGCATGGTGGTCCATCCGGATGAGAACGAGCGGATCAACACGCTGCTCACCCACATTCAGGCCTATCTCTATCAAAAGAAGGAGTGGTCCCCCTACTGGGAAAATTCCTTTGCCCCCGCCCTGTGTAACCGCATTGACCGCAACACTGGGGGCATTGTCATTGCCGCTAAGACCGCCGAAGGTCTGCGGATCATGAACCAGAAGATCAAGGATCGGGAGCTCAACAAGTATTATCTCTGTGTGGTCAAGGGCAAAATGGAGCCCCCAGCGGGACAGCTAAAGGGCTATATTTTTAAAGACGAAGTGAAAAAGCAGGTCTATGTCCGTTCCCGCCCCGAGCCCGGAGCCAAGACCGCTGTTACAGTGTATCAGACCCTTGCAGTGAAAAACGGCCTGTCTCTGGTGGAGTGTGACCTCATTACCGGGCGCACCCACCAGATCCGGGCCCAGTTTGCCGCTGCCGGCCACCCTCTGGTGGGGGATGGGAAGTATGGCAATGAGCGGGACAACCGAAAGTACGGCCGTCATGGCCAGGCGCTCTATTCCTACAAGCTTACCTTTCGCTTTACCACGGATGCCGGGCCTCTGGAGCACCTGAACGGCCGGACCTTCCAGGTAGAGGACGTGGACTTTGTGAAGGAATATTTTGGAGAGGCGTTTTCTCTGGAGGAACAGGGCTGAATGGAAGAAGGAAAACAGAACAAGGGTCTGGTCCATCTCTATTATGGAACGGGCAAGGGTAAGACCACAGCGGCTATGGGACTAGTTCTGCGGGCCCTGGGACAGGGGTTCCGGGTTACGGTCGTGCAGTTTTTAAAGGATGGACGCAGTGGGGAACTGGAGCCGTTGAAGAGGATGGGGGCAAAGATCTATTCCGGAGCCGGGCCGATGAAGTTTTCTTGGATGCAGACGGAGCAGGAACAGCGGGAGACTTACAAAGCCCAGACCGCTCTGTTGGAAGCGGCTTTGAAGGAACCCTGTGACCTGCTGGTGCTGGATGAGGCCTGCGGAGCCTGCCGGACCGGCCTTGTAGAAGAAAAACTGCTGAAAGAGGCGGTGCTGTCCCGTCCGGCAGGCCGGGAGGTGGTCCTCACCGGCCGGGAACCCGCGCCCTGGATGAGGACGGCGGCGGACTATATCACCCGGATGGATGGGGAGCGTCACCCTTTTACGCAGGGAATCCGAGCCCGGCGTGGTGTGGAATTTTGAGCACCTTCTTGCGGTGAAGGCGTGGCCTGTGGTAAAATAAATCAGAAAGCCCGGTGCGGGAAGCCGTCATCCGGGAGAAGAGATATATTCCATATAGTTTCAAAAGATAGATTAAAGGAGGCAGTCCCCCAATGAAGCAGGATATGATCGTGGTCCTTGACCTGGGCAGCGAGGAGAACCCCCGTCTGGCTCGGGAAATCCGGGCGCTGGGTGTCTATTCTGAGATCCACCCCCATGACATCACCCCTGAGGAGCTTGCTGCTCTGCCCGGCGTGAAGGGCGTGATTCTCAACGGCGGTCCCAACCGGGTGGTAGACGGTGTGGAGATCGATGTGGCCCAAGGCATTTACAACGCCCCAGTGCCTGTGTTGATGGTGGACCACAAGGGGGATGCTCCTTGGCCTGAGAAGGCAGAGGAGCGGAAAGAGGCCCTGTCCAACTTCATTTTTGGTGTCTGCGGGGCTGAGGCCAACTGGAACATGGAAAACTTCATTGCCGACCAGGTGGAGCTGATCCGCCGGCAGGTGGGAGATCAGAAGGTGCTGCTGGCCCTCAGCGGCGGTGTGGACTCCTCTGTGGTGGCCGCCCTGCTGATCAAGGCCATCGGCAAGCAGCTGACCTGTGTCCATGTGAACCACGGTCTTCTCCGCAAGGGGGAGCCTGAGCAGGTGGTGAAAGTATTCCGGGATGAGATGGATGCCAACCTCATTTATGTGGACGCGGTGGACCGCTTCCTGGACAAGCTGGCGGGTGTAAGCGATCCGGAGAGCAAGCGCAAGATCATCGGCGGGGAATTTATCCGCGTCTTTGAGGAGGAGGCCCGGAAGCTGGACGGTATCAAGTTCCTGGGGCAGGGTACCATTTACCCCGACATCATCGAGTCCGGCACCAAGACGGTGAAGGCAGTGAAGTCCCACCATAATGTGGGCGGCCTGCCCGAGGACCTGGACTTTGCCCTGGTGGAGCCTTTGAAGATGCTCTTTAAGGACGAGGTCCGGGCGTGCGGTAAGGCCCTGGGCCTGCCGGATTCCATGGTCTACCGTCAGCCCTTCCCCGGCCCCGGACTGGGTGTGCGCTGCTTGGGCGCCATTACCCGAGACCGGCTGGAGGCGGTGCGGGAGTCCGATGCCATTCTCCGGGAGGAGTTTGCCAAAAATGGCCTGGAGGGGAAGGTGTGGCAGTACTTTACCGCCATTCCCGACATCAAGAGCGTGGGCGTCCGGGATGGCGTGCGGGCGGACGAATGGCCGGTGATCATCCGTGCGGTGAACACTGTGGACGCTATGACCGCCACCGTGGAGAACGTGCCCTTTGAGCTGCTCCAGCACATCACTGCCCGCATCACCGCTGAGGTGAAGGGAGTCAACCGGGTGCTCTTTGATTTGACGCCCAAGCCCACCGGCACCATTGAGTGGGAATGACGCTCGAAACGGCGAAAACCCGCATGAATACAGGCTTTTTTGCCCGTCCATACTGCTCTTGATACTGGATTGATACTATTTGTGTCCGCCCGGTATTCT